>JAYTOQ010000935.1:0-2344 GCA_043747665.1 Polyangiaceae bacterium
TGAACGATCTTCTCGACGATCGCCGCGCGCGTGTCCGCCTCTTCGTGCGCCGCGCCGGCCGCCTTGCTCAGGTTGGCGAACACGGCGAGAAAATCGTCGGTGCCGCTCGAGATCTTGCGAATGCCGCCGGGCGGGATGTCGAGCGCGAGGCCGAAGCTCTTGAGCGCGCCCGAGAGATCGATGGGCTTGAAGCCGCCGCCCAGGAACTGACCGACGATGCCGCCGAGGAGGCCGGTGACTCCGCCCGCGACCATCGCGGGATCTTCGAGGAGGAGATCGGCATTGCTGACCACGCCGTTGGCGAGGCTGATGTTGCCGAGCACGGGAAGGAGACCGCCGTTGGGGTTGGTCTTCGGATCCTTTCCGGTCTGGATGTTGACGGGGATGGTGATGTCCGCCGTGAACGTGAAGAATCGGACGAACCGGTCGAGTGAGAACACATAAAAGTCGACCGCGAACTTCGGCAGCGTGATCGTGAGGAGCGGATCCGTCTTTAGATCGGTCCCATTTCCCAGCTTGATCTTTGGCGGTCCACCGGGACGCGTGGTCACCGCCGCGGCCGCCGCGTTCTGCTCGAACGCCAGTAGCTTGATGGAGGGCGCGAGGATGCTGAGGTATCCGGTGCTGAGCTGCGCGACCTGCTCGGTGGAGATGCCGAGACAGAGCACGCCGCTGTTGAAGGCGCTCGCGGCGGCGTGATCGAGGTAACGACCGGCGAGCGCGAAGCCGAGGTGCGGGCCGACGGTGCCCGCGGGCCAGGGCGTGATCGCGTCGCCGAGCAGCTCCTTGGGTACCGGGATGTCCTGCGGCGGAGGATTCGGAACGACGGTCACGCACTTCGCGGTCGGCTGGGGCTGCGCGCCGCCCAGCATCTTCAGCGAGATGCCGTTGGTGTTGTCGTCCTCGGCGGGCACCGGCGGCTGGCGCGGAGTCCACGCGGGAACGGTGGCGACGCCGGGGGCGGGGTTCATGTCGCCCGCGGACGCGAGCACGAAGTCAAGGCCGCCCTGGGTTCCGGGCGAGAAGCTCGCCAGCGCCTTCGAGAGGTCCATGCGTCCGTCGAGGCCGAGCAGCGAAGGGACGCACGTCGTCGTGCTGGTGAAGTTGCACTGCTTCGCCATCGTGAGGTTCATGTTGTCCGGCTCGGAGCCGGTCGGACACGGAGGCGTTACGGTGGGCGTCGGCTTCGTGCAGAACGCGCTACCGAGCGCGGACTTGACCTGGGCCTTGACGCCGTCGATGAGCGTCTGGAAGGCGAAGTCCTTGATGGTGTTGAAGGCACCCTGGCAGAAGCCGGCGCCGCCGCAGGTGTCGTCGCACACGTCGACGTCGTTCTTCGAGAGACCGATGTCGATGACGGCGTTGTCGATGTCCACCTTGGTGTAGCCGTCACGGGGCGCGCGCGACTCGGTGATGAGCGGCAGCTCGATGTTGACCGGCACGTCCTTGTACGGGAGCGTCGCCGACCCGCGCTGCGAGCAGAGCGTGGCGTTCGCGCCCTTCTCACCGGCCATCACGAACGCCTTGAACGTGAACCCGATCGTGAACTCGACGGGCAGGTCGCGGATGCGGACCGGAAGGAGCCCGTCGATCTTCACGCGGTTCGGCGTGATGGCGTTCACGCGCAGCTTCGACTGGCCGAGGCCGATCTCGGCGTTGCACTGCGACGGCGTGGGGGCCGCGACCGAGCAGATCTTCGGGCTCGTGCCCGACGTGGGGATGGCAAACGTCACGACCCCCGCGGCGGCGCCCGCTCCGAGGGCCTTCTCGGCGAGCAGCCCGATGTTCTCCTGGAGAAAATCGATGCCGGGTCGCGTCACGCGCACGGAGGCGGCGTTGGGGATCGTGCTCGCCTTCGGGAAGCCGCCTGGCAGCGGGGTGGTGCCGCACGTCGAGCAACCGGAGCAGCCGCCACCGCTGCAGGACGCGACGATCAAGAAAAGCGCTACGAGGAGGCCGTTGCGGATCGCGCCACGGAGCGCGCTCTTGCGGTTGTGCGCCATCCATTCTGTGCCGAAAAACATGGCTCCGTCCTCCGCGCGCTATCCCGATGAGCGCAGAGAGGTTTGTATCACCGGATCGCCTCCGGCGCGCGTCTCTAGGCGTCTCCGAAGAGGGCGGTGCGGTAGGCTGGCCTCGTGAGCGGCAGGCGATATTTTGCGTTGTTCTTCGCTTTCGCGCTCCTCGCCGGCGCGCCGGCGGCCCGCGCGCAAGGCCCCATCGAGGACGCCGCGAGCGCGCCGAGCCCGCCGAGCCCGCCGCCGACCACCGCGCCGACGACTGCGCCCACCGCGCCGACCACCGAGCGACCGGTGCGCGGCCCTGCCGTTCGCGAGCGAGGCGG
>JAYTOQ010000936.1:0-1925 GCA_043747665.1 Polyangiaceae bacterium
GGACGTTCAACGCAGTCGGTACCGCGGCGCACTCCATGAAGGCGTAGGAGTACGCCTCGGCCATCGGCGCGGATGGCAAGCTCCTGATCGTGGACCAGAACCAGTCGGGTTTTCGCGCGATGGCGATATACTGCAGTCGTCATGACACTTCGCTCCGGTCTCGTCTTCGCGACTGTCGCTCTCGCCATTGCCATCGGGTGTGGCTCCTCGGCCGGCTCGGTGTTCGACGATCCCAACGCTGTCGACGGGGGATCGAGCAGCGGAACGCCGGGGCCGTTCGGCGGCGGACCGGACGGAGGCGGCGGGCCAAAGCCGTGCACGAACCTCTGCTTGCAACAGGTGCAATGCAACGCCGGGTCGACGACGTCGGTGAGCGGCATCGTCAACGACCCCGCAGGCAAAGTGCCGCTCTACAACGTGCTCGTATACGTCCCGAACGCGCCGGTCGCGTCGATCAGCACGGGCGCGTCGTGCGACCGCTGCGGTAGCGTCTCGGGCGAGCCGCTCGTCACCGCCATCACCGACGCCTCGGGTCACTTCAAGCTCGATAACGTCCCCGTCGGTAGCGACATCCCGCTCGTCATCCAGGTCGGCAAGTGGCGCCGCCAGATCAAGATCCCGAAGACCGTGCAGTGCGCGGACACGGCGCTCGCGGCAGCCGACCTCCGTCTGCCCAGGAACAAGGCCGAGGGAGATCTGCCACAGATCGCCATCACCACCGGCGGCGCCGACGTCATGGAGTGCTTGCTCCGCAAGATCGGCGTCGACGACGCGGAGTTCACCAACCCCGACGGCACCGGCCGCGTTCACTTTTACGCGGGCTCACCCGGCGACGGCACCACGACGACCAAGTTCAACGGCACCAAGGGCAACGCGGCCTTCCCCAGCGCGACCACGTTCTGGAGCGCGAAGGAGAACCTGCTCAAGTACGACCTCGTGATGCTCTCGTGCGAAGGCGACACGTATCCCGATCAGAAGCCGGCCGCCGCGCTCCAGGCGATGTACGCGTATGCCAACGCGGGCGGGCGGCTCTTCGCATCGCACTGGCATCGTTACTGGTTCAGCACCACCGGGCATCCGCCGATGACGCCCGCCGGGCCCATCCCGAGCCCGTTCGAGCCCTTCGGCTCGTGGGCCGATCGCCCTGCCCCCGGTGACGTCGCGCCCGCGCCGGGCGATCCCGTCACCGGCATCGTCGACGACAGCTTTCCCAAGGGCAAGGCCATGAAGGAGTGGCTCGTCAACGTGCAGGCGTCGACCGTGCCCGGCGAGCTCGTCATCAAGGAGTCGAAGCACAACATCGACTCGGTCGATCCCGCGCGCGCCACGCAGTGGATCACGATGACGAATCCGCAGGCCGGCAACATGAAGGCGGTGGAGTACCTCTCCTTCAACACGCCGATCACCGTCCCCGACGATCAAAAGTGCGGGCGCGTCGTCTACAGCGACCTGCATGTCTCTTCGGGTGACACGCACGGCCTCGCGTGGCCGGACGGGTGCACGCATCCGGACCTCAGCCCGCAGGAGAAGGCGCTCGAGTTCATGCTGTTCGACCTGTCGTCGTGCATCCAGAACGACAACGCGCCCGTGGTTCCGCCGCCGCCGGTGAAGTGAGGGTCGGCTCTCAGGCCGTGGCCGTGGCCGTGGCCGTGGCCGTGGCCGTGGCCGTCGGTGCGTGCAAAGCGCCGGAGAGCGCGAAGGCGGACGCGAGTGCGAGTGCGAGTGCGAGTGCGAGTGCGAGTGCGAGCGCGACTGCGGACGCTGCCCCCGTGGAGCGCGCGGTCGGTCCGTTCGAGGCGGTGTTGGCGGGGACGCGGAAGGTCTATTACGTGGTCCCGAGGCGCACCGGGAAGGGACGGCTGATTGCCAATCTGCACGGCGTCTGCAATCCGCCTGGATATGCCTGTGGCTACTGGGTAAACGCG
>JAYTOQ010000937.1:0-3387 GCA_043747665.1 Polyangiaceae bacterium
ACCACCGCGGACACCGTGGTCAGCTCGAACATGGAGGTCGACAGCCTCGCGACCGCCGGCACGCGCGGGTTCTCGACCCCGGGTGAGGGGTCGGCGATGAATCTTGGCGGGCGTCGACATCAGCGGCCAGAACGGCGCGATGCAAGCCATCGGCACCAACGGCAGCGGCGCGCACGAGGTCCATCCTCACGCTGGACAGCGGTCACGACGAGACACGGGACCCCGCACTTCGAGGGTTGGGGCGCCAACCTGAAGCTGAGCGCATGGAGCGACGTGAATCTATGGCAAGGCGTTGCCTCCCCGCGCGCAATCTTGCCCACTATCGCGCGGGAAAGCCGTGATCGCTGGCGGAGGCCGCCGCGAACGCGCTAGCGTCACGGCTCGTGATCGCGCGGCCCTTGCACGACGCTCCGAAGCTTTCCCGCGCGATCTTCGCGGGGCGCCGTCGTCTGTCGACGCTGATGTTCGCCGCTGCGCTCCTCGCGAGCATGGCGGGCTGCAAGAAGAAACCGAAGCCCTTCCCGCCGGCGCCGCCGCTTCTCTCCTCCACGGCAACCACCGAAGGCGCGCCGCTCACGCCGCTCACGCCGCTCGCGCCGCGCGGCTCCCGCGGTGTCGTTGACGGCGGCACCGTCGCGGTGCCCGTGAACGTGAACGCCATTCCCAACGTCGCCGACGCATTGAGCCCAGCCGATCGCGCGGCCGTCGAGGAAGCGAAGACCACCGTCCGCGACCTCGACGCGATGGTAAAGCGCGGCGTCCTCACCAATCCCGACAAGCCGGAGGACGGCGATGCCAACATGAAGTGCGGCGGCCTCGAGCCCTCGCGCTCGCGCCTCGAGGCCATGACCGATCTGGAAGCGAAGCAGCTGGTCGCCGAGGAGAGGCGCCTCTGCTCGCTGGAGATCCCGCTCATCAGCGCCGACAAGACACTCAAGCAGGTCACCATCTCGCCGTCGCAGGCGTCGCGACAGCTCATGTGCAAGTACGCCTCGAAGGACATCGACAAGGCGCGCAAAGAGAAGCCCGGTGATCGCCGGGTCCGCGATCTCGACGCCCGGTTTGCAAGGTCCTGTCGATAGCGGCATGGTAGCTGCGTGAGCAGCCGCATCCTCGCCAAGCGCCCTCTACCAAGCGCCGCCTCCCCGTGGGAGACCACGGATCCCTTCCTCTTCTGCGTCCATCACGACGACAAGTACCCCGCCGGCGAGGAGAACCTCGCCCCGCACCAAGACACGTTGAAGGGCCGGCGCATCGGCCAGGACTTCGAGGGCAAGGACGGCTGGCGCATGTACCACGGTGAGGTAGTGCCTGGATTTCCGGGTCATCCGCATCGTGGCTTCGAGACCGTGACCATCGTTCGCAAGGGCTACATCGATCACTCCGACTCGCTCGGCGCGGCGGCGCGCTTCGGCTCCGGCGATACGCAGTGGGTCACGGCGGGCGCCGGCATCGTGCACTCCGAGATGTTCCCGCTCCTGGAGCGCGAGAAGCCGAACCACCTCGAGCTGTTCCAGATCTGGCTGAACTTGCCCGCGGCCGACAAGATGGTCGACCCGCACTTCGCGATGCTGTGGAGCAAGGACGTCCCGAAGGCGATCTTCGCGGACGACCAGAAGCGCGTCACCGCGGTCGAGATCGTCGCCGGCGAGCTGGGCGGAAAGCGCGCGCCTTCGCCGCCGCCCAAGTCGTGGGCAGCACGTCCCGACACCGACGTCGCGATCTGGACCATCCACATGCAGTCGGGCGCGAAGTGGACGCTGCCTCCGGCGGAGAGCGAGCGCGCCGTGCGAACGCTCTACTTCTTCGACGGTCCATCGTTGAAGCTCGACGGCGAGGTGATCCGCGACCACGCGGCGCTCGTCGTCGAGAGCGACCGAGAGCTCACGCTCGAGGCCGGCGACGGCGACGTCGCGATCCTCATGCTGCAGGGACGCCCGATCGGCGAGCCGGTGGTCGCGCACGGTCCCTTCGTGATGAACAAGCGCGAGGAGATCGAGCGCGCGATGCAGGACTACCGGCGCACGCAGTTCGGCGGCTGGCCCTGGCCCAGCGAGGCTCCGGTCCACGAGCGTGACGCTGGCCGATTCGCGCGGCATGCCGACGGCCGCGTCGAGAAGATCGGCAAGTAGGCGTGGCCGGGACGAGCCTGGCCGGTTCGAGGCTGGCCGGTTCGAGGCTGGCCGAGCTGCGCGAGCGTCACGTGGAGCGAAAGCGGCCACTGCCCGCGGCGCTCGAAGCGGAGCTGCGCGCCGACCCGCGTCCTGGAGCGAAGGCCATCCTCGACGCGGTGCACAAGCGCCGGCACGCGCATCGTGCCGAGGGCCAGCGCCTGCGAAAGATGCTGCGTTTCGAGCAGGAACTCTGGGCGACCGGCATTCTCCACGTCGCCGGCGTCGACGAGGCCGGCATGAGCCCGCTCGCCGGACCCGTCTACGCCGCAGCGGTGGTCCTCTCGCCGGGCAGCCGCATCAAAGACGTCGACGACTCGAAAAAGCTCGATGCGAAGGAGCGCGAGCGCCTCGCGATCGAGATAAAGGCGGCCGCGACCGCCTGGGCGGTGGGCACCGCGACGGTCGACGAGATCGACACCATCAATATTTACTGGGCCGGCCTTCTGGCGATGCAGCGCGCCGTCGAGGGTCTCGGCATCGCGCCGCAGCATCTCCTCATCGACGCGCGGCGCCTGAAGGACCTCGCGATCCCGCAGGAGAGGATCGTGAAGGGAGACGCGCGAAGCCTCTCGATCGCGGCGGCGTCGATCCTCGCCAAGACGGCGCGCGATGCGCTGATGCGCGAGCTCGACGGCAAGCACCCGGGCTATGGCTTCGCCAAGCACAAGGGGTATCCCGTGAAGGAGCACCTCGCGGCGCTGACCAAGCTCGGCGCGTGTGAAGCGCATCGGCGCTCCTTCGGGCCGGTGCGGGTTGTGCTCGGCCTCCCGCCCTTGCACGCTCCGGAGCCGAAGGCCGAAGGGGTCGCGTAGCATCGAAGACCGAGCCGGGAGCAAGACCGGCTGCTGAACGAGAAGGTCGTCTCGCGGTTGCGCTGGGATTGACGCGCGCGTCATGACCCGGCGCGGCGTGCGCTTTCACGCTTCGTAGCTACGGTTAGAAGATGGCCAGTCGTTGGGGCCGGATGTCGATCATCGCAGCCTTCGTCGGGCTCCTTGCGCTGCCGGGTCGCCTCCGTCCGCGACCCGGCGAGGCCATCGCGAGCGAGACGCCGCCCGAGTCGATGGCGCCGGTCGATCCGTCGGCGAGCTGCGTGGTCGTGGAGCAGGGCGCGATGGTGCATCTGTTCGACACGAGCGCGCTCGCCGGCGGCCCTTACTACGTGAACGACCACACGCTGGTGCAGGGCCCCGACGGCACGTGGCACCTCTTC
>JAYTOQ010000938.1:0-2972 GCA_043747665.1 Polyangiaceae bacterium
TGGTGAAGCTGCGAGCCGTACTGGCGGCGCCGCCGATCGCGGGCGCGCTCGTGGTGGTCGCCCTCGCGGTGTGGGCGGGGCGTCGCGGCCATGCCGATGACGCCGATCTCGGTGACGTGCGACGGGCGGAGGCCGTGGAGAGCTTCGTCGCGCATCGCTTTGGTGCCGAGATCACGCGCATGCAGATCGGGATCCTCGCGACGGCGCTCGCGCTGGGGCTGATTCTCGGCCTGGTCGCGGAGCTGCTCGTGCGCGTGCGCTACTCACGCGTCGAGCTCGCGCAGCGGCGCCTCGCGCGCGCGCTCCTCGAGAACGCGCTCGTGTGCCTGGGCATCGAGGCGGCACTCGTGATGTGGGCGATGGCCGACAGCCCGCAGCTCTACGCGGCGCGCTGGTACGCGATGGGCGGCCTCGCGCGCACTGTGCAGATCGTCGCGACCGACGTGCTCGGACGCCATGGCGTCATCGCGCTCGCGATGGTGGCGGCGGTGATCTACGCGCGCCCGTCGCGCATCGTCGCGCTCGTGCGTCGTGCGCCGCGGCTCGCGGGCGTGGCGGGCGCGGTGGCGGTGGCGGTGGTGGCTGCAATCGCATTGCGCGCGGGGGCGGACGCGGGGAGGCGCGGAGATAGTTCAGTGCCTGAACCAAATTGGTTGAGGACTAAACCATCTCGGTCACCCCCGGCGGCCCCGCCCTCTGCGGCGCGGCGTCCCAACGTGTTGATCCTGGCGGCCGACTCGCTCCGCGCCGACCGACTCGACGCCCGCGTCGCGCCCACGCTCGCGAAGCTCGCCGCGCGCGGCACGAGCTTCGATCACGCCTACGTCTCGATCCCTCGCACGTTTCCGTCGTGGGTCACCATCCTCACCGGTCGGCACGCGCATCACCACGGCATCCGCTCGATGTTCCCCACGTGGGAGGAGCGCGCGCGCGATTTCGATGCGCTGCCCCAGCGGCTCGCGCAAGCGGGCTACGCGACGGCCGTGGTGAGCGACTATGCGGGAGACATTTTTGGACGCATCGAGCTCGGCTTCGGGCGCGTCGATACGCCGACGTTCGATTTTCGCCAGCTGATCCGGCAGCGCGCGCTGGAGCGGGAGACGCCGCTGCTGCCCGTCCTGCACTCCCAGCTCGGAAGGACGCTCTTTCCGGTGATGCGCGAGCTCAGCGACGCCGCCGATCCGAGGCTCCTCGCCGGCGACGTGGCGAGTGTCCTGCACGCGCTTTCAGCGTCGAAGGACCGACCGTTCTTCCTCACGGTCTTCTTCTCGACCGCGCACTTTCCGTATGCCGCGCCCGCTCCGTTCTATGCAAAGTACACGGACCCTGCGTATCGCGGGCGCTTCAAGTACCACAAGCCCGTCGGGCTCGGCGCCGATGCCCCGCCCGACGCCGCGGACGTCACGCAGATCCGTGCGCTCTACGACGGCGCGGTGAGCGCGGTCGACGACGCTGCTGCGCGCATCCTCGGCGCCCTCGAGAGAGAAGGGCTCGCGGGCGACACCATCGTGGTCGTGACCGCCGATCACGGCGAGACGCTCTACGACGGTGGCCACGGCGCGGGGCACGGCGACCATCTCTTTGGCGACGAAGGCACGCACGTGCCGTTGGTCGTCTACGATCCGCGCGTCGCGCAGTCCGCTGCCGCGCCTCATGTGGCGAGGATCGCGCGGGACGTGGACATCGCGCCGACGCTCTACGCGCTCACCGGCGTCGCTCCGCCGGGCGATCTCGACGGGACCTCGCTCATGCCGGAGCTCGCCGCCACCGCCGCCACCGCCACCGCCACCGCCACCGCCACCGCCGTCGCTCCGCGGTTTGCGTACGCGGAGTCCGAGCTGTGGTTCACCGAGGAGACCGCCGGCATCGCGCCCGAGCTGCGCATGCCGTACCCCGGGATCTTCGCGCTCACGGAGATCGACGCGCGTCACGACGCCGAGATCGTCATGCGTCGCGACATGCAGCCCATCACGCGCATGGCGAGGCATCGCATGGTGCGCGACGAGCGCTGGAAGCTCGTCTACGTGCCGACCCGCAAGGGTGTAAAGTACATACTCTTCGACACGGTCGCCGATCCCGCGGAGGTGAGCGACGTCGCCGCCTCGCATCCCGAGGAGGTGGCGCGCCTCAGGACCCAGCTCTGGGCCTGGATGCTCGAGGATCAGGCGATGGAGCAGCGGGACGGATACCTCGTTCCGCGGCAGGCGGGGGGCGCGACGCGATGAGGAGCGGAGTGGTGGGCGCGGTTGCGGCGCGTGTCGCGATTGTGATCGTCGTCGTCGCGGCCGGGTTGATCGCATGGAGAGCGGGCGGTGGTGCGGACGAGGCGAGCGTGCCTCCGAGGGCGGACGCCGGGGCCGGCGAGAGCGGATCGGGCACGCTTACTGCCACGGCCAGGGCAACGGATCAGAGCGAGAGGGGTGGCGACGGGTACGAGGTGGTGCTGCGGCTCGTGGAGGGCGTGAAGGAGGCTCGCGTCGAGGGAGGGGACGCGACGCTCGAGCGAAATGTCATGGGCGCGCACTGGCGCAAGATGCGGCCCGCCTGGATTCCGGCGGGCGGCGCCAACGCGCCTCACGTGACCACCATCGCGCTGCGGACCAGCGCGATCGAGACGCAGTGGTCGATGCCCAGCAATACCGCCGGCAAGGCCTGGACGCCTGACGCCAAGGTCTGGAACATGAACGAGGGAAGCTACGATCAGCGCGACGCGCTCGTCGGCGCCGCGCCGTCGTCGTTCGCGTTCGAGGTGACGGTACCCAACGGCGCGCGGCTCACGTTCTCCGAGGGCACCGTCAACGCCACCCGCGACACCACCGTGTTCGTCGTCAGCGCCGTCGATGCCAAGGGCGTGTCGCACGAGGTGTACCGGCATCGCCTCGGACCTGCGGGCGCTCGCCGCTGGACCGACGCGACGTGCGACCTCGCGGCGTTCGCGGGTCAGACCATCGCGCTGCGCCTCGCCACCGAGA
>JAYTOQ010000939.1:0-1537 GCA_043747665.1 Polyangiaceae bacterium
CCGTCACATCGATCATGCGTACGACGCCGGCTTGCTTCAGCGTCGCGAAGTCGGGCTGACCGCTGAAGCGCATGATGACCGTGGGGTACGCGGAGAATCCATTCGCGCTCTCCTCGACGTAACGAGCCCAGCGATCGACGAGGTCGTAGCCGAGCACGTCGGTGCCGGGCGTCGGAAAGCCGGAGAGATCGAGCTTGCCGCCCTTCCTCCGCACGTCGTTGGGAAACGGAAGTCGGAAGAAGTCACCGTCGTCGGATCCGCGAGGGACGCGGAAGTATGCGCGCACGGGCCCGGCCTCGTCGACGCACGTGACGCCCGCGAAGGCGGACACGGCGACCGGCGGCGCGCCGGTGGTGGTCGGCGGCGCCGCGCAGAGGCTCGCGGCGCAGACGAGACCGCCGAAGCAATCGCTCGCCACCTTGCACGCAACGCCGACGTCGGCGGCGCCTTCGGGCTGGCACTCCGCGGAGAGACCGACCGCGTTGCAGCGCGCACCTCCGCCGCATTCTGCCTCACTCGCGCACGTCTCTCCGAGCGCCGCGTGCCCGGACGGCGCGCAGACGCGCGTGGAGTTGCAGTAGAGGCCTTCCTTGCATTCTGCACTGATCAGGCAGGCGGCACCGGAGTCGAGCGCGCGAGCCGGCGCGCACTTCGCGTCCTTGCACGCGAGGCCCGTACGACAGCGCACGGTGTCGCCGCAGGCTTCGCCGACGCCGCGCGCGCGGATGTCGTTCAGGTCGCCGGCGTCCTGCGACGCGAGCGTGACCGTGCCGTAGTCGCCACATCCCGGCACGAGCGAGACCGCGAGGCAGCCGAGCGCGATCGCCACCGGAAACACGGCCGCCGCGGCGGACCTCACCGACGCTGCTCCCCTGTCCATCATGTGTATGTTACGCCTTCCGGACCTTCGCATGCTGCGCTTCGAAGAAGCCCTCGCCCGCATTCTAGCTCTCGGCACCCCCGTGCTGTCCTCCGAGGTCGTACCCCTGGAAGACGCCGAAGGCCGCGTCCTCGCCGAGGATCTGCTGGCCGCGGGGGACCTGCCGCCGTTCGACTACAGCTCGATGGATGGCTACGCGGTGGCGACGCGCTCGCTCGACGACGCCGCCGCCGCGGCGCCGTTCCGGCTGCCCGTTCGCGGAGAGAGCCGCACCGGCGCGCTGCCCGGCCCGCTCGAGCCGGGCTCGACGATGCGCATCTTCACCGGCGCCGCGATCCCCCAGGGCGCAGACGCGGTCGTCATGCAGGAGAACGTGGCACGCGACGGCGACGTCGCGGTGCTCGCGCAGAAGCCACGACCTGGACAGAACGTACGCCGACGCGGAGAGGACCTCGCGGCTCGCTCGGTGGCGATCGCCCGCGGCACGAGGCTCCGCCCCGCGCATCTCTCGCTCGCCGGTGCGCTCGATCGCGCGGACGTCTCGGTCGTCAAGCGGCCGATCGTCACCATCCTCGCGACCGGTGACGAGCTCCGGAGGCCGGGCACCGATCCCCTCCCCGGCACCATCCCCGAGTCGAACACCCTCGCCTTGCGCGC
>JAYTOQ010000940.1:0-13182 GCA_043747665.1 Polyangiaceae bacterium
CCTCGAGATAGGCGACGACGCCGAGGGTGGCCAGACCGGTGAGCGCGAGCAGAAGAGCGAAGACCCTGGTCACGCGCGCGGTCCGTCGCCGTCTCGACATCTCAAGTTTACGCCCGGGCAGAGCCTGTGATTCCTCGAGCGATCATTTCGTGGCCGCCGCCGCGACGATGGCGTCGATCTCGGCGGCTCGCTGCCCCGCCGCCTTCTTCTGGGCCGGATCGCCGAGGAGCGTCTCGGCCTTGCGAAAGCGAAGCGCGACGTCACGCAAGTACGGCGAGGCGTCGGCTCCCTCCGGCGGCGAGAGCGCCCGGAGGTGGGCCGCGTCGTACGCCGCCATGCCGGCGAGCGGACCGCCCTCGGTCACCAGCACATCGAGCGCCTCGGTGTGCCGCAGATCGAGCGCAGCCGGGGTCGGTGCGCGCATCATCTCGGCGGCGCCGTTCGGGCCACGCGCCAGCGCCAGCGCAAGCGCGAGGACGAGGCGGTCCTCGGGCTTCGGGCTCGACGCCGCCGCGTGCGCCGCTTCGACGAAGTCGACGCGACGCCAGTAGACGCGCCCCATGTCGAAGCGCGCGCGCGCATAGGGCGTCCGCAGCTCGTCCGCCGCGCTCCCCGGCAGCTTCTTGACGTGCTCGCGCAGCCCGCGCGTCACTCCGTTGGCGAGGAACCGTGGATCCTCGGCGTGCACGATGTCGCCGCTCTCGAGCCAGTACGTCGGGATGCTCGCGATCGCCGTCTCCTGGGGCGTGCTCGGAGGCGGCACGACCGCAGTCGGAACGAGCAATGCGTCGAGCGCGTCGATGCGACGGCCTCCGTAGAGCTTCGTGAGGAGCACGCGGGCGCGGTCGAGCCGTGCATCGCGGATGATACCGATGCGCGCGAAGTCGCTCATACCGACGAGCGTCGCGTCGCGACCGCGCTTCTTGCGCGGCTCGAGCGCTTCGTCGAGCGCTGCCTCGTAGATCGACTTGAGCTCCGGATCCCACGTCGCAGGCACGGGCGCACTGCGCATCCGATCGACGAGACGCAGCTCGGCGATGCCTGCCTCGATGGCCGCGACACCACGCGCATAGCCGGAGAGGCCCGCGGCGCCCGACGACAGCAGCTCGATGGCGGTCGACTGTTCGAGCAGCCATGCCTTGAGCGGACCGCTGACAAACGCCTTCACCTTCTCCTTGTCGCGGAGCGCGTTCATCGCCGGCGGTGCGTTCGCGGTGCGCGCGAGCTTGCCCGCGAGCGAGAAGCCGACGAGCAGCCTCACGTTCGCAGGAGTCGCGGCGGCCGTGCTCGCGAGCGGTACGTTGAGCAGCGGGTCGACGATCGCATCGGCGCACTCGACAGGCGCCAGGTCCGCGCGCAAGGCGCGGTTCAGCATGACGTTGGTCTTGGGATCCTTCGCGAGCGTGACGAGCCGAGCGTCACGCTTCGCCGGCTCCTTCTCGGCGAACGCGCCGACGACGTCCGAGGTCTCGCTGCTCGGAGCGCGGCTCGCATACGCCGCGCACGACGGGGGCGACGGCGCGACGCCCTTGGCCTTGGTCGCCCGCCTCCATGGCGTAAGGTCGAGGGCGGCGAGGGTCCCGGGCTCGGCGGCGTCGTCGTCGCGCGGGCCGGCCGGCAGAGCGAACGGATCCGCCGGCGCGCTCGGGCCGCTGGCGGCCGGAGCACCGGAAACGGCCGATCCGCTGGGAGCGGAACTGGGCGGGGTGAGCGGGCTGACGGGCGGAGCACTGTCGGCGCCGCCGCAACCGACCGCGATGAAAAGGAGGAGCCCGAGCACCGCGCCGCGGTGGACAGGTTGTGACCAATCTATTCGGTAACTGTTTCGCATGGTTCAACGGACCCCGTGACAATCAATGTCGCCCGCGCGCGACGGAAGTTCCGTCTCCAAGAGAGGGATAAATTATCCGTCAGTATCTCCCTTGACCATACACGGTTCCAGAGCTAGACCGCCGCGTCCATGGATCCGGCCGAGCTCTCGACGCTGTCGAAGAGCGCCGGGCCCCGGAGGAGGAAGCCGGGTTGGGTCGCTGGGCGGGGTCAGGGCCAGAGGGAGTGAACTTGGATATGTCGTCTTTGCAGATTTTCGGTGGTCGTTTCGTGCGCGGGACGTTTTTTGCTTGTGTCTTTTCTAGTTTCGCTGGTGTCGCTGGTGTCGCCGGTCTCGCTGGGGTGACGGGTTGTGCTAGCCCGAGTGCGGCCACGAAGGAGAGCATCGACAGCTCGGAGAGCGATCTGAAGCTCTCCACTCCCCAGTACCTCGGTCAGATCGCCGACGGCGCCACCAAGACGAGCAACTACGCCAACCCGCCGCGCTACCGCGCCTACGGGTTCACCGCGGCTGGCGGCGACGAGATCACCACCACCGTGAAGTCGTTCGACGGCGACGCGATGGGCTGGATCACGACGTCTTCGTACACGGTGCTCGCCGCGAACGACGACGCGTCGAGCTCCACGCTCGACTCGAAGGTCGTCTACACCGTGCCCGCCGGCACCGCCTCTCGCTCGTACCGCATCGTCTTCCGCGACTACGACCTCCTCGATGCGACGTTCAGCGTGAAGCTGGCCATCAAGGCGGCCGTCGCCGCGTGCGACCCAAACAACGAGCTGTGGCGCGACTACAAGGGCACGCCCACGAGCTGCCAGGTCATTCGCTACAGCTGTCCGGCCGGCGCCAAGTCGTTCCAGAACGACTGCGGCTGCGGCTGCGAAGACCTCGTTCACTGAGCGAACACTGAGCGAACACTGAGCTAACGCTGAAATCTGGCGCTGAGCGCCGAGCACGTCATGCTGGGGTAGGCATGATCGAGCTCGTCGTGATCGGCGCCACGCTGGCGATCGCCGCCGGTGCGTCGGGGGCGCAGGCACGGCGACGCACGCTGGCCGCACGCACCCTCGAGCGCTACGCGAGGTGGCGCTCGCACCTCTACGTCCCCGGCGCGCAGCGCAAGGACAGCCCGCGCGTCGAGGGCGCAAAGGACGAGGTGGCGTTCACCATCGACCTCGTGAAGATCCGAGGAAGCCTCAAGACGCGCGTCCGGGCGCCGGTCTCCAAGGGACCGAGCGCAAAGCTCGCCATCGTTCAGCGCGGGGCACTCGGCCGGGCGCTGCGAACGCGTGCCGCCGACGATGTCGAGGTCGGCATCGCCGCCTTCGACGAGGCGTATCGCGTTCACGGCATGGCCCCCGACGAGGCCCGCGCCTGGCTCGAGTCCTCGATGGAGAACCTCGTGATGCTCGACGAACGGAGCGACGTGTGGCTCGGGAGCGACGGCGCGACGGTGACCCTGGCGTGGTCGGGCGTGGAGATGAACCCGCTGCTTCTCGACTCGGCGCGTGACGTGGTGGTGAGCCTCGCGCGATGGCACAGGCCGGAATTTCCCTATCGGTGAACGATTCCGCTCGCGGCGCCCAAGCCCCGCGGGGGTCGGCGTGTCGGACCGCTCGAGGTACGCATGACCGGCGGTCCCGAACGGCGAGACGAGAGCGTCACTTTCTCCCTCAAGGAGCTGATGAAGCTCGAGGACGAGCGCATCTGCCAGGAGCGGCAAGCGCGCGAGGCCCGTGAGCTCGCGGTGAAGGGCGCCCGCGAGGACGCCGAGCGGCGCGAGCGCGAGGAGCTCGCCGCGAAGGACCGCGCCGCGGAAGAGGAGCGTGAACGCGCGCGCTTCCGCGAGATGGAAGAAGAGGCTCGACGCGAGGCCATGCAGCGTGCGGCCATCGAGCAAGCACGCATCACCGTCGAGGCACGTACGCGCGCCGAGGAATCGGACCGCGAGCGCCGCCACGAGATCGAGCTCCAGCGCATGCGCGCGGAGACGGTGGAGAAGCCCGGGCCCGGTGGCTATATCGCGAGCTCACTCGGCGGAGCAGCCGTCACGCTCGCCGTGTGCCTCGTGCTGCACTTCGCAGTGTGGAAGCCCCCGAGCGACAAGCGCATCGCTGAGCTCGATCGCGCCGTGGCCGGCGCCGAGGGACGCGAGAGCGAGCTCGGACGTCGCGTCGACGAGCAGAAGGCGCGCATTGGTCAGCTCGAGAAGAGCCTCTCCGACATGAAGGAGGAGCTGAGCAAACGGCCGGCGGTCGCGGCAACGCCGCCCAGGCCGCCAGCGGGGCCGGCCGGACCGAAGCGTGAAGGACCGGGCGCTGGCACCGACTCCGGGAAGGGCAAGGGGCCGAACGACGGTCCGCCTTGCCCGAAGTTCGATCCCCTCTGCTTCCACATCGATACGCACTGAGCTCCGCGCTATACCAGAGGCATGTCCGACGCCGTCGCGCAGGATAAAGCCACGGACGTCGTGTTGATCGGTCCGCCCACCGCGGACGGCGGTGGCGTCCACGTGCTGCGCGCTCGCGATGCGAAGCTCGAGACAGGCGAGCTCCGCGCGCTACAAGAAGGTCGGCCCATCACCGGTGAGGTGGTGACGCTCACGCCCCGCAAGGACAACCCGCGCGTCTGCGACGTGACCGACAGCTATCAACCGCCGGTGACCGCAGGTGCCGCGACGACCCACAAGGGCCCCGCGAACGTCGCGACTGACGCCTACCGTCAGGGCTGGGACGAGGTGTTCGGCAAGAAGCCGTCGTCGCTGCCGCCCGCCGCGAACTGAGCGCGCTCGCCGAGGAACTTCTGCATCGCGGGGATCACCACCTCGGGACGCTCGAGCATCGAGAAGTGACTCGATCGCCAGAGCCGGATGTTCAGCGCCGGCGGTTGGATGTGGCGCAGCAAGTGATACGTCGAGTGCGCATCGAGCTCCTGGAACAGGCGCAGGTAGTTGGTCAAGCTCGGACCGAGCACGTCGTCGAGATAGCGGCCCAGCAGAGGAAGCACGAGACCGGCCACCTTTTTGGGGAAAGCTCGCGGCGACGTCGAGCGAGACCTGCACGCCCATGCTCCATCCGCAGAAGACCGCGCGCTCGACGTTCTCCGCGGCGAGCGGGTTTCGACGCGTAGGATCCGCCGATGACCAGCGCTCGTTCGTTCGGTGTCCTCGTGAGCGTCGTGGCCGTCGTGCTGGTCGTCGGCGGCACCACCGACGCGCGCGCCGACGAGGAATGCCCGCTCGGCTCGGTCTCGAAGTCGGAGGGCGGCGAGACCTGGTGTGAGCCGACCGTCTGTGACGACACCGCGCCGTGCCCGGGTGGAATGCTGTGCCGACCGATCTCGCTGTGCGTGGAGATCGGCGTGCTCCCGCAGGCCCCCGTCTCGAAGAGCGACGCCGGCCAGCGACTGCTCGTCCGCCAGCGCTGCGGCGCCGACAAGTCATGCCCGCAGCGAACGACGTGCTCTAACAAGGGTCGTTGCATCACGCGCGCGCAGGCCGAGCGCGCCAACCTCCTCACGCTCCCTGGAACGCAAGCGAGCGCGAGCGCGGGAGGATTTGGGACCGACGCGCCGGCGACGAAGAAGGCATGCGGCTGCTCGGTCCCGGGACGCTCGACGACCGACCTCGGAGGAGCCGCCTTCGCGCTCCTTCTCACGGCGTCGATCGCCACCCGCCGCCGGTCCCGACCGGCGGATCTTCGTTGACCCAGGCGACCTGGAAGCGACCCGCCGCCGTCGATAAGCACGCTTACGATTACGACGAATCGGCTTGAAAAAAGGGCTGTGCTAGACACGCCGACGTTTGCTCACATCGGCGCACCTTTTGCAGCAAGGGGTGCCGATGCTCGCTCGCAAAGTCGTCTTCGCGTTCCTCGGCTGTGCGGTGCTCTCGCTGAGCGCATGCGCGAGCGAGGGTAGCGGCGGCGACGAGTCGGTCGCCGGCGACGAGAACGAGGTCAAGGTGGACACGCGCACGCCCGCCGCGAGGCGGCAATACGACGCCAACGTCGCGTTTGCGAACGCGTACCGCGCGCGCTGCGCTGCGCCGACGGTCTCGACTGGACGTCCGCGCGTGCTCCTCACCGGCTTCGGTCGCTTCATGAGCATCGGCGACAACGCCACCGGGCGCATCATCAGCACCCTCATCCCGGACGCCCGCTACCCGGAGACGATGCCGCCGCCGTCCGGCGAGGTCGATCCTCCAGCCGCGCAGCTGAGCGTCGCGCTCTCGACGATCACGCTTGCCGGCGTTGGCCCCGTCGACGTCTGCGCGATGATCCTCCCCGTGTACTGGGACCTCGCGGCAATCCTCATCGCGAAGGAGATGGACGCATTCAAGCCGTCGTTCGTCATGATGAACGGCGTGGCCGGCGAGCGTCAGCCGCTCTGGGTCGAGCTCGGCGCCACCAATCGCGCCGCGCCGCTCGACGACGGCTCGAATCAGCTCCGGCCCGCCGTCTCCGGCAACGACGCCTTCGCGAAGATCGTCGACACCGCATCTCGCGACGAGGAAGCGCGCTCGAACTTGCTGTCGTGGCACGCCGTGCAGAGCGCCGCGCAGGCCGCGGTCACGCGCCACGAAGCCGAGATCGATCAAGACACGCGCCTCGGCGACGTGCTCCAGGGCGTCAAGCTCGCGGGCTTCCCGCGCAACAGCAACACGTACTTGTGCAACAACGTCACGTACGTCACCGGCTACCTGATGAGCCACCCGGGCAAGACGGTGCGCCTCCTCAAGGCGAGCCCCGCGTTGCGCGGCGCCGTCAACGAGGTGAAGGTCACCATGAAGACCGATCTCCGCGCCGTGCCGCACGTCTTCGTGCACTGGCCCTCCGAGATGGCGGCGAAGCACCACGCGGCAGGCGCCGACATCATGAAGACCATCCTCGATGCGCAGCTCACCGCGCTCGCCCACGGCGACGCGCCGACGCCCGGCGACAATGCGCTCGCCGACCCGACGCTCCAGGGCGGCAACTTCTTCTGACCGTCACGCGAGCGCGCGCGGTCACGAGCACGCGAGCACGCGAGCCCGTTACTTCGCGGTGCTAGGGCCCATGCCGTTCCGGAGCAAGTTGCCGCGTCCCGTAGGCCATGGCGTGCACGCCTTGCCGGAGCCCGGAACCGTGAGCACGTCGATGCCGTGGTCGAACGTCTGCACGACGATCTCGAGCTGACCGTCGCCATCGAGGTCGGCGATGGTCGGGGCCGAGGGGATGCCGATGCCGTTTCCGTCCATGCCCTGACCGGGGAGCGTGACGTCGAACAACAGCTTGCCGGTGTTGGCGAGAACGATGACGTGGCCGCCGTTCGCGTCGAGCGAGTACGTGCCGAAGATCAGCTCCGGCGCTCCGTCCTTGTTGAGGTCTGCGACCACCACCTCGGACGCGAATGTCTTCGCGCGGCCTTGCGCGAAGTCGTAGCGCCACAGCCGCGAGCCGTCGGGACCGATCGCGTAGACGTAGCCGTCGTTGATGGGCGCAACGATCTCGGGGCGTCCATCGCCGACGATGTTCACGGTGGTCGGCGTGGGGACACCGCTCGGTGGGTAATAGTCGGTGTCGCCGCGTATCGCGGGCTTGTCGGTCATCGGAAGCGTCTCGAAGCCCACCTTGCGACGCGCCGATCGCGATCCATCACCATGCGCGCCTTCGAGCACCATGAACGCGAAGGCCTGCGTCTCGTACGGCTCCTTCAGCTCGGCGTTCGGAATACCGACCACCTCGTTCTTGCCGTCGCCATCCATGTCGACGACGTTCGGCGGCGACGCCGTCCACTGGAGCCACATCGTCTGCTTCACGTCGGGGAAGGCCCCGGCGTGCAGGTGGTAGTGATCCTCGTCGACCTTGAAGTCGGCCCACCGGATGAACTGCCCCCAGCCCAAACGCTGACCGACGAACATGTTCCGCGGGTTCGTGTACCAGGGCGATGCAAGGATCGACGTGCCGTCCGGCTTGAACGCGTTGATCTGGTGGTTGTCGTAAGTGACGAGGATCTCGAGCTGCTTGTCGTCGTCGATGTTGCCGATGCCGACGTTCTCGCCGTAGCAGCCGTAGCCGGTGTTTCCCTGGCCGTTGAAGGTCGTGTCGCTGCCCGTGTTGTAACGCGGCCACGCGTCCGTCTTGCCGCCGGGCGCGAACAGCTTGCCGTCCGCGGAGAACACGAACACCTGCGCGCCGGTGGGCGACGTGTTGGTGGTGGTAACCACGACCTCGAGCTTGCCGTCGTTGTCGAGATCCGCTGCCGCCATGCCGCGGGCCTCGGGCATCTGCCCACCGCTCGCGGTGCTCGCCGGCCAGCCTTGCTTCACCGCGAGCGCGCTGTTCTTCCACTCGTAGGCGGCGACCGTGCCGTTGTTGCCGCCCACCACGATCTCCATCGTGCCATCGCCGTCGAGATCGGCGACGACGTGCGGCGCATACACACGACCCATCGTGGCCGTGCCCTTCGCGCCGAGCGGCTTGCCCTGCGCGTCGAACACGAACGTGCTGTAGAGCGCCGCGACGATCTCCATCGTGCCGTTCTTGTCGAGATCGACGACGGCGGGTGACGCGAACCACCCCGTCTCGCCGGTCTTCACGTTGCGGACGAACGTCGGCATCTGCACCGGGGCAGTGCCGTTCTCGCTCTGGCACGCAGGCGTCGCGGCGACGGCGCCGTCCTCGAGGACCATGCCTCCATCGGTGCCGCCATTGCCGCCGGAGGATGCGGGATCGCCGGAGCTCGCGGAGTCGCTGCTGCCGCTACCGCCGCACGCGACGAAGGCGCCGGCCGCGATCGTGACGAGGCCGGCGATCGGTAACGCAAGAACGGACGCACCGAGAGACGCGCGCTTCTCCATCGTTGAAGAATACACGCAGCTGGCGCGCGAGTCAGCGACGCGCCTGCTCCAGTGTCGCGATGTGTAGGCCGACCGCGATGGCGATGGCGATGGCGGTCATCGCGTGCGAGCGCCGGGTCTTGGCGCGGGTCTTCAGCCTCTCGTCGCGGAGTTGGAGGCCCAGACCCGCATGCGCCACGAGCAGCATGAACGCGAGCGCGGCGGGCGCGATGGCGAGCGGACCGGCTCCCGTCGCAGCGGGTGACCCGAGCGCGGGGATCACGAGGATCGTGTGGAGGAACGCGATGCCCGAGGTGATCAAGCCGATGAGCACGTGGATCCGGATCGGCTTCGACGCAGGCGGCGCGCGCTTGCCGAGACGGAGCCGCATCCCGAGTGGGATCGAGGCGGCGATCACGATGGCCAGCGCCGCGAGCCACCCGCTCCAGAGCGCCAACGTCAGCCCGCCCCTCGATCGGCGTCGGCGGCGCGGTTGCGCGGCGTATCGAAGATCGGACGGGCGGTGACGAGGTAATCGGCGGAGAGCGTGAACGCTCGAGAGAGCTCGGCGCCGTCCACGAAGTGCTCCTCGGCTCGCGGCGTGCCGTCGGGCTCCTGCGCGTCGTCGCTCACGAAGCGCAGCTTGAAGACGTCGTCCGCCTCCGCCTCCCGACCCAGGTAGATCCAGCGGCCGCGTGCCGTCTTCGCGCCACGCGCGATGCGGGCGAGCGACCCCGCGTCGACCTCTTCCTCGTCGCCGTCGATGAAGCTCTCCTCGACGAGCATCAACACCGTCTGGGGCTGTAGCTTGTCCATGTGCGTGCCCAGCTCGATGGAGCGTCCGTCGGCGGCCTTCGGCACTTGCTCCTCCACACCGATCTTGCCGTAGCAGGTGAAGTGGCGCGGCTGCGTCGTGCCGTTGATCACCGCGACCTCGTATCGCCACGTATCGTCGCCGAGCTTGTCGAACCACTCGAAGCCGGTGGTCTTTCCCTTGCGTGTCCGCTGCCAGACGCGCGTGCCGTGGATCTTGCCGCCGACGTACATGATGCGTTCGCGGAGGTCACCGCTCTTGTTGGCGTGGAACCACTCGACGATACCTTCGCGCACGCCGTCCACGTAGGTAGCGTGTCCCGCGATGGCGCCGTCGGCGAAGTAGAACGTCCACGCGCCGGTGCGCCTCCCGCTGTCCCGCGTGCGCTCGCCGGCGCTCCAGGTCTCCTCGTGCGCGTCCCAGCGCGCGGCGTCCGGCACGACGTCGGGCCGCGAGGGCGCCACCTTCGGCTCGGGCTTCCTCTTGCCGGCGCCCATCGCGCGCTTACGCTCCGTGACTGGAACCGAGCACGTAGCCGACGAAGAATGGGCCCATTTTTTCGATGAATTCGCTCGTCTGCCGGGTCTTGCGCATCGCCTGCACGAGATGCGAGAGCGGGTGGAGATCCTTGCCCATGAGCCCGATGACGAACTCGTTGTCGCCGGCGTCGATGCCGTGACACGCGAGGCGCACGTCGGTCGCGAGCTCCTGCTGTCCGTACGCGATGCCGAGCGCGGCGTGCTCGCGGAGGGTGTGGCTCTGCTCGATGGGCTCGAGCTTGGCGAACGCGCCCTTCCTGCGCAGCGGATACCAGACGTGCCAGCGCGTCACTTCGTTCATGACGTTCTCGATCGGCCGCTTCAGGAGCGACCATTCGAGCTCGGGTTCGTGACCGGTGCTGTACGAGCGTCCGAGCATCGCGAAGTCGTCGCGGAGATCCACGTTCGCGAGCGGCGCCTCCGTGAAGAGGGGGCGGATGTTGCGGACGAAGTGGGTCGGGTCCTCGCTCCACGAGAGCACCGCGAGGCTGCGGGGATCCATGGTGTCGGCGTAGACGACGCCCGGGATCTTTCGCGCCTTCAAAATGCCGACCAGCACGGCGCCGATGGCATCGGGCGCTTCGGTCCCCTTGGGCACGCGGAAGACCAGGAGTTGCATGAATAGCCGGCGGTTCATCGCCTGCTTCGCGCCGTCCTTCTTGCCGCCGTACTCGTTGACGTCGATCACCGGGAGCCCCTTGGCCTCCGTCGATGCCGCCGGTGCGCCGGGTGCGTGCGATGCCTCGCTCATGGCGCCATTTTTAGCACAAACGGCGGTCCGTCGCGCGCGCGTGGCGAACGGAGCATCCGATACAGCGTGCTTCGTGCGACGCCGAGCGCCCGCGCGGCTTCGCTCATGTTCCCGCGCGCGCGGGCCACCGCGGCTTCGGCCATGGTCCGAAGCGCATGCTGCCGTGGTCCGTCGGTCACGACGGCAGCGCCTGGCGGCGTCGTGACGAGCGCCTCCAGGAAGTCCTCGAGCGAGCGAGCGAGCGAGCGACTGGATGCCATCGCGATCGCATGCTTGCGCGCGTGCGAGCTCGAGGCGATCGACGCGACGTCGTCGGCCAGATCATTGAGCTTGCGCCGGCGCTCGCCGCCGGAACTGCGTGGTGCTGAGGCCGCCGAGCAGACGCCCGCATCAATGATGATGTTCGTCGATCTCATCGGCAACCTGCTTCCGCCGGGCGTCCTGAACATCATCGACGGCTTCGGCATCGAGGCAGGTAAGCCGCTGGCGTCGAGCAATCGCATCCGCAAGATCGCATTCACCGGCGAGACGACGACGGGCCGCCTCATCAGGCAATACGCGTCGGAGAACATCATCAACGTCACGTTGGAGCTCGGCGGCAAGTCGCCGAACGTGTTCTTCGAGGACGTGTTCTCCAGGACGATGACTTCGCGGACCAGGCCATGGAAGGCTTCTCGATTTTCGCGCTGAACCAGGGCGAGGTCTGCACGTGCCCTTCGCGCGCGCTCGTGCAGGAGAAGGTCTTCGGTCAATTCATGGGACGCGCCGTCGAACGCGTGAAGAAGATGGTGGTCGGTAACCCGCTCGGCTCCCAAGACGACAGTGGGCGCACAAGCGTCGAACGACCAGTTCGAGAAGATTCTCTCGTACATCGACATCGGCAAGAAGGAGGCAGCCAAGGTGATGACCGGTGGCGTCCGCGCCGAGCTGAGCGGCGATCTGTCGAGCGGCTACTACATCCAGCCCACGATCTTCCAGGGCAACAACGAGATGCGCATCTTGCAGGAGGAGATCTTCGGACCCGTCGTGAGCACACGAGCTTCAAGGATTTCGACGACGCGATCAAGATCGCGAACCACTCGCTGTATGGCCTGGGCGCTGGCGTGTGGACCCGTGATGGCAACCTCGCGTATCGGAGGCCGCGCCATCGAGGCCGGTCGCGTCTGGCCGAACTGCTACCACCTGTATCCCGCACACGCGGCGTTCGGCGGTTACAAGAACTCCGGCATCGGCCGCGAGAACCACAAGATGATGCTGTCGCACTACCAGCAGACGAAGAACCTGCTCGTGAGCTACAGCCCGAAGGCGATGGGATGCTTCTGAGCCCGTGCCCGTGCCCGTGCCCGTGCCCGTGCCCGTGCCCTCCTCCGTCGCCACGTCCCGAGTAGATTGCACCCCGGCTGCAGCGGAGCGCGCAGCATGGCGATCTCCTCTTCCAGCAATCGGGTGGCTGCTGCGACGGCAGCTCCCCGACGTGCTGTCGTTCGGCGACTTCAAGATCGGCTCCCGCGACGTACTTCTCGGCACAGTCGCGGGCGTCCCCTTCTTCATGGGCAGCGTTCAGTTCGAGCTCTGGAAGCACACCGCGCTCACCCTCGACGTCGTCCCCGGCCGAGGCAGCGGCTTCTCGCTCGAGGCCCCCCAAGGCGTGCGCTTCCTGATCCGCCGCTCGCGAGTCCAGAAGCGCAACGAGCTCGAGGCGCTCGAAGCATCGGCCGCCCCCCTCCGAGGCGACGAAGCTCTTCGCTCCCTCTCCCCGCCCGTCCCCTGACGCCCGCGCGCCCGCGCGCCCCGCCCACCCAAACCGTCCGGGGCCACCCCAAATCTGTCCGGGGCCGCCCCCCTTCTCGGCCGGCCCCGTCCTATCGAACGATAAGCTTGCTCATCGTCGCGGGAATCGAGGGGTCGGGGAGGGGTGGGCAGTGGGGAATTTTTGGCGCGGGGATTGCTTGAGTGCGTTTGGGCGGCGGCGCGGCCAAGGACGACGCGCGCGGGGCGCGGCGGCGGTCGGCGCGGGGCTCGAAGGGGGGGCGGATGCATCAAATTTTCTTTTCCATCAAGCGGGTGCATTTGCGCGTCGTCGAGATCGGGAAGATGCTCCTGAAGAAGTACGGGCTAACGCCGGCGCGGTTCGACATGCTGCGCATCATCGACGTGCACGGGCCGGAGCCCGTTCCGCAGGCGAAGATTCGCGTGCTACTCGGCGTATCGGCGGCCACCGTGAGTCGCATGCTCATCTCGCTCGAGAAGCTCGGGTTCGTCGAGCGCACCAAGTCGAAGATGGATGCACGCAACCTCCTCGTCGCGCTCACGGGCTTCGGATTCGAGCAGGTCGACGAGGCGCTCGTGTCGCTCGTCGGCATCGGACGCGCCGAGAGGATGGCGCGCCGCGGGGTCGCCTTCGAGCCCAAGCTCGCCATGCTGCGGATGCGC
>JAYTOQ010000941.1:0-8536 GCA_043747665.1 Polyangiaceae bacterium
AAAGGCGTCATCGCGCTCCGCGGCGACATCGGTCTCACCCTCGCGCGTCGGCTCTTGCCCGCCGCGATCCTCCTCGATCTCCAGCTGCCCGTGATGGACGGCCTTCGCGTCCTCGAGCACCTGAAGGCGCATCCGCAGACGCGGCACATCCCCGTTCACGTGCTGTCGGGTCTCGATCGCAAGCTCGAAGGCCTCAGCCGCGGCGCCGTCGCCTACGTGCAGAAGCCGGTGAGCAAGGAGGCGCTCGACGACACGTTCGGCCAGATCGAGGGCTTCCTCCAGCGCAAGGCCTCGAAGCTGCTCATCGTCGAAGACGACGAGCGCGAGCGCCAGACCATGGTGGAGCTGATCGGCACCGAGGGCGTCGAGACGTCCGCGGTGGGGAGCGTCGAGGACGCGCTCACCGTCCTCAAGGACACCCGCTTCGACTGCATCGTCCTCGATCTCTCGCTGAAGGGCGGGTCCGGCTTCGATCTTCTCGAAAAGATGTCGAAGAAGGCGGAGCTGAAGGCCATCCCCGTGATCGTCTACACCGGACGTGATCTCACCTCGCAAGAGGAGACGCGACTCAAGAAGTTCGCGCGCTCGATCATCCTGAAGGATGCTCGTTCGCCGGAACGCCTCCTCGCCGAGACGACGCTGTTCCTGCATCGCGTCGAGGCCGAGATGTCGATGCCCAAGCGGAAGATGCTTCACGAGGCCATGGGGGCCGAGGGCGTCTTCAAGGACAAGAAGGTCCTCATCGTCGACGACGACGTGCGCAACATCTACGCGCTAGCCACCGTCCTCGAGGACGCCGGCATGAACGTCGTCTTCGCCGAGAACGGTCGCGAAGGCATCGAGGTCCTCAAGGCCACGCCGGGCGTCGGCATCGTGCTGATGGACGTGATGATGCCGGAGATGGACGGCTACGAGACGATGCGCCGCGTCCGGCAGATGAACGAGTATCGCACCCTCCCGATCCTGGCCCTCACCGCCAAGGCCATGAAGGGCGACCGCGAGAAGTGCCTCGCGGCCGGCGCCAGCGACTACATCACGAAGCCCGTCGACCCCGACCAGCTGCTCTCGCTGATGCGAGTGTGGCTCTACTCGAACGAAACCTGACGAGTAGCAGGGTCCAGGAATGAGCACCAAGCGCAGCGGCTCGTACGCACGCGTCGTCGACCCGCAAGCCGCGGCCATGACGACGAGCCCCGTGCTGACGCGCGCCGATGCCGAGTATGCCGGCATCACGTCGCTGGAGCGCCTCGAGATCACGCTGCTGCTCGAGGCGGTCTTTCGCCACTACGGTCACGACTTTCGCTCCTATGCGTTTTCGTCGTTGCGCCGCCGCCTGCACAAGCGCCTCGACGCGGAGGGCCTGACCACCTTCTCGTCGCTGCAGGATCGCCTCCTCCACGATCCGGACGCGATGGAGCGTCTCCTTCGCGACATGTCCGTCAACGTGACAGGCATGTTTCGCGACCCGACGTTCTTCCTCGCGCTGCGCCAGAAGGTGGTGCCGATCCTCCGCACATATCCGTTCGTGCGCATCTGGCACGCGGGGTGCGCGTCGGGCGAGGAGGTCTACGCGCTCGCCATCATGCTCGAGGAGGAGGGCCTCTACGAGCGCTCGCGCATCTACGCGACCGACATGAACTCCGACGCGCTGGAGAAGGCGAAGAGCGGCATCTTCCCGCTGTCGCGGATGCGTGAGTACACGTCGAACTACCTTCAGGCGGGCGGGACACGCAGCTTCAGCGAGTACTACTCGGCGAACTACGACGCCGCGCTGTTCGACGCCAAGCTGCGGCGGAACGTCCTCTTTGCGCAGCACAATCTCGCGACCGATACGTCGTTCAGCGAGTTCAACCTGATCCTCTGTCGGAACGTCCTCATCTATTTCGACCGCCAGCTGAAAGAGCGCGTTTACAAGCTGTTCGCCGACTCGCTGGGCTCGCTGGGCGTGCTCTGTCTCGGGCGTCGCGAGTCACTGCGGTTCACCGCCGTCGAGACCGAGTACGAAGAGTTCGACGCCAGAGAGCGGATCTACCGGAGGCGCCGATGAGCAGAGCCAACGGAGCGACGGCGCTCGCGAGACCCGAGATCATCGTGGTCGGCGCGTCGGCAGGCGGCCTGAAGGCGCTCGAGATGGTCCTCAGCGGGCTGCCTCGTGGCTTCCCCGTACCGATCGTCGCCGTCCAGCATCGGGCGCGCGAGTCGAGCGACGCCTATGCGGAGCTCCTCGGGAAGGGAAGCGCTCTGCCCGTGCACGAGATCCAGGACGAGGATCAGCTCCGTGCGCCGGGGGTCTATCTCGCGCCTCCGGACTATCACGTGCTCATCGAGCCTGGTCGCATCGCGCTGTCGATCGACGATCCCGTCTCGTACAGCCGGCCCTCGATCGACGTATTGTTCGAGTCCGCGGCGGACGTCTACGGTGCACGGGTCTGCGCCGTGCTGCTGACCGGCGCGAACGCCGACGGCTCGAAAGGTCTCGTGCGCATCAAGCAGGCCGGCGGCTATGCCATTGTCCAGGATCCTCACACGGCGGAGAGCCCCGAGATGCCCGCGGCGGGGATCGCGAATGCGCCGGTCGACGCAGTGCTTCCGCTCGCCGAGATCGCGGCCGAGCTCGTGCGGAGAGTGGCGACAACATGAAGCCGTTCGAGGACAAGCAGACGCCGCGCACGCCGCCTACCGAGCAGCCGATGAACATCCTCATCGTCGACGACGAGCCGTCGAACCTGCTCGCGCTGGAGGCGATTCTGGAGCCGCTCCATGTGAACCTGGTCCGTGCCACGTCCGGCAAGGAGGCGCTGCGTCACACGCTCAAGGACGACTACGCGCTCGTCCTCCTCGACGTACAGATGCCGGAGATCGACGGCTTCGAGACCGCAGAGCTCCTGCGCAAGCGCGCTCGCACGCGCGACGTGCCGATCATCTTCCTCACCGCCATCAGCAAGGACCGGAAGTTCATCTCGCGCGGCTACGACGTCGGCGCCGTCGACTACCTCTTCAAGCCGTACGAGCCGGACGTCCTCAAGGCCAAGGTCGCCGTCTTCGTGGAGCTCGCGCGCAAGAACGAGATCATCCGCGCCCAGCACGAGGCGTTGCGCGTCATGAGCCAGCGCGAGCTCGCCGACGTCAAGAAGCGCAGCGATCAGCGCTACGCCGACCTCGCCGACTCGGTACCACTCCTCGTCTGGACGACGGACCCTGCCGGTCACCTCCAGTACGGCAACCAGCGGTGGGAGGCCCTAGCGCGCGGCTCGCGCGAGTTCGCCGCGGTCGTCGCGCCCGAGG
Organism: Polyangiaceae bacterium; assembly: GCA_043747665.1. GTDB lineage: Bacteria > Myxococcota_A > Polyangia > Polyangiales > Polyangiaceae > Labilithrix. The sequence continues at coordinate 3,286 of JAYTOQ010000941.1, forward strand.
ATCTCCCGCGCTTCATCGATGGCTGGAACGCCGCTCTCCTCGCCGGGCAGCCGTGGGAGGTCGAGGTTCGCTTCGGCAGTGCCGAGGACGGATGGCGCGTGCACCTGGTCCGCGTCGTCCCTCGGCACGACGAGGCGGGGCTGATCACGTCATGGGTCGGAACGAGCACCGACATCGACGCGCGCGTGCGCGCCGAGCGCGCGCTGCGCATGCTCGCTGACGCGAGCCGACGCCTCGGTACGACGCTGGAAAACCCCATGGAGATCGAGGCGGTCCTCCGCGGGGCGCTGCCGATACTCGGCGACTTCGCGATGCTCGACATGCTCGAAGGTCAGGCGCCGAAGAGGATCAAGCTCGCCGGCTCGAGCTCGACGAATCTCCTCGACGACCCGCGCTTCGACCTTGGCCCGTCGACGGTCGCCTATTCGGGACGTCCCGAGATCTATCTCGACGTCGCGGAGCAGCTCACCGAGGTGCACTCCGGACGCGGCATCGAGAACCTGCGCTTCCTCGGCGAGCTCGATGTCGCCGCGTACATCTGCGTGCCGCTGATCTCGCGCGAACGTAGCGTCGGCACGCTCACGCTGGCGCGCGCCAAGGGGAGCGCGCCCTACGAGCAATCCGACGTCGCGCTGGCCGAGGACCTCGCGCGGCGGATCGCCGTCGCCGTGGACAATGCTCGGCTCCACGAGAGCACCGAGAAGCGTCGCGAGGAGCTCGAGCAAGCGAACAAGTCGAAGGACGTGTTCCTCGCCACCCTCTCGCACGAGCTGCGCACCCCGCTCAACGCCATCGTGGGGTGGACCGACATGATGCGGAACGGACAGCTCGCCCCCGAGGAGCTGGGCCGCGCCATCGAGACGATCGATCGCAACGCGCACGCGTTGAATCACCTGGTCGCCGACCTCCTCGATGTCTCCCGCATCGTCACCGGTTCGCTGAAGATCGACTCGAAGCTGGTCGGTCTGGCCGCGGTCGTGGAAGCCGCGATCGAGGCTGCGCGCCCGCAGTGCACGTCCAAGCGCGTGACCCTCGACGTCTCGCTGGAGCGCGTCGGCTGCGTGAAGGGCGACGCGGGCCGGCTCCGGCAGATCATCGGCAACCTCCTGTCCAACGCCATCAAGTTCACGCCCACGGGCGGAACCGTCGTGGTGCGCGTCACGCGAGACGGCGAGAACGGCCAGGCCACGGTGAAGGACTCCGGCGAGGGCATCGACGCCGATTTCCTGCCTCACGTGTTCGAGCGCTTCCGTCAGGCCGAGGACGCTAAGGCGCGCGGCCTCGGGCTCGGCCTCGCCATCGTCAAGCACCTGGTCGAGGAGCACGGCGGAAGCGTCGTTGCATCGAGCGACGGGCGCGGCCTGGGCGCGATGTTCACCGTGTTGCTGCCCATCGCCGCCGAAGAGGCCTTGGCGGAGGACGCCGACGCAGCGCGCCTCTCGGTCCCGGTGTCGGCCCAGCCGCAGCTCGCTGGCGTGCACGCGCTGGTGGTGGAGGATGATCCCGACGGCAACGAGCTGATCACCACCATCCTCGAGCGCTATGGCGCGCGCGTCACGTCGGTCGGCACCGCTGGCGCGGCGCTCGATGCGCTCGATGCGGAGCGCCCCGACATCCTCGTCTCGGACATCGGTCTTCCCGATCACGACGGCATCGAGCTCATCAAAATGGTGCGGACGCGAGCGTTCGCCAAGTCGATGCCCGCTATCGCGCTGACCGCCTATGCATCGCGACAGGACGCGGCGAAGGCCATCGCCGCGGGCTTCGACGCGCACGTCGCGAAGCCGGTGCAGCCCGGGACGCTGGGCACGACGGTCGCGCGGCTGATCGCCAGCGGCCGCGCGAAATCTACGACTTCACACTCGGCAGCGTGAACGAGATGACGAGGCTGTCACCGGGCTCGATGCGGAACGTCCCGCGCTGAGCATCGGCGAGGCCTCGTGCGATCAGGAGCGCGAGCCCGCCGCGGCCTTCGGCGGGCGGAGGCACGGGCACGCCACCGGGCCCGATCGCGCGCGCGGTGAACGTGACCACATCCGCGACCTTGGTGACGGCGAGGCGAATGGTGCCGCCGTTTCCGGTCGACTTCGCCTCGAACGCGATGACCTTCGCGATGAGCTGCATCGTACGAGCCCGATCGACCATGACGCGCGCGCTGGCGTCGAGCTCGTCGCAGACGACGGCGGCGCCCTTCTCGGTACCGGTCGGCGTCGCGGCGGCGGCCGCGTCCTTCACGAGCTGAGCGGCGCTCTCCTCGCGGATGGCGTAGTCGATCTTCTTCGCGTCGATGCGGCTCGCCTCGACGAGGTCCTCGATCAGGCCCTGCATGCGCGACGTGGCCCGCTCCATCCGCGAGACGAGGCTGATGCCGCGCGTGGCATCGACGTTGTTGCGTTCGAAGTCGTCGCGGAGGAGGCCGGCGCTCATCGCGAAGGTGTTCAACGGATTGCGGAGGTCGTGGGACACGCTCGCGAGCAACGTCTCGCGCGTTTTGGTCGAGTCTTCGACGCGCGCGCGGAGACGTGCGGCCTCGAGCGCGATCCCGACCACCGTGGCGAGCTGATCGATCGCAGCCTCGGCGATGGCATTGCCCGAGGACGCGGCGCTCGGCACGACCAGGATGCCCTCCGCCACGTTGCTCGACCCGAGCAGCGCGACGACGAGGAAGCCATTCTCCACGCGCGCGGCTGGCTTGGCCGACGCGAGCATGCCGGCGAGGGGAGGGGCAGCCGGCTCCGCGCCGCCCGCGCCGTCGTCTGATGCGCTTCGCACCGACGCGATGGTTCCGGTCTCGAGGCGCGCGGCCCACGCGTGACGCGCGCCGGTGAGAGCCCGCGCCTCGTCGGCTGCGGCGTCGAGGAGATCATCGGGCTGCAGCGCGGCCCTCACGCGCGCACACGCTTCGGCGAGGCGCATCGCGATAGCTGCGGAATCGAGATTCGTCACGTCACGCGATGTTAACTGGCAAGGCGCGATTCCGAAACAGAATCGTGTGGCCCGTCAGCTCGAAACGAGCAGCTCGGCACCCGTCGAAACGAAGTCTCCTTCGGCCCAGGCGAGCAGCGACGCGATCTCGCTTCGCAGCAGCGCATATTTCATGTCCGCGGGATGGATGGCGATGCGGGCGGGCAGCAGGCGGCGCGCAGGTCGCGCGATGCGGCACCATGCGACGCTCGACAGCAGTCGACCCGGGGTGCGGCTCGCGTAGTTGAGCACGACGCTGGCGCGAGAGCGCTTCGTGGCCGGGTCGTAGACACGGGTGTGGTCCTCGGTGAAGGCGTAGCCACGCTCGGCGAGGAGCTCATGGACCCACGCGGGCATCGACCACGCGGGCGCGACGAAGCCGCGAATGGAGAGGCCGGCGTCGCGCAGCATGCGCTCGCCTTCGTCGAGGCGGTGGAGCGCCTCCTCGCGGGAGACGTCGCTGAACTCCGCCTCGCCGCCGGAGACGACCTTCTGCGCGAAAGCATGTCGTGCGCGCGCCACGGTCGCGTTGTCGCCGTCGGCGCTGCGGCCGGCATCCCAGCTGCGGGCCTGGTGGTAGTAGCCGTGCAGGTAGATCTCGTGTCCGTCGGCCTGGAGCTCGCGCAAGCGATCGCAGTAGCCCGGATCCTCGGCGAGCGAAGCACGACCGTGGAAGTCGGGGACGACGAGGAGCGCGGGCTTCACCCCGTGCGCATGGGCAGCCTCGAGCGCGAGCTCGACCTCGTCGCGCCAGGCGGGGGAGACATCGTGGATGGAGACGTGGACGGCCATGGTGATGCGAGCGCCGTTCGGCTCCGGGTCACTTCGTCGCTTGGGCGCGGGCGACCGCTTCGAACTCGCCCTCGAACATGACGAGCTGCTCGGTGACGACGTCGAGGTTCTTCTGGTTCATCTCGCTGTCCTCGGCGAAGGACATGTCGACCATCTGGCGCCGGATCTCACCGAGCTTGTCGCAGATGCTCGCGAGGCGCGGCATGTCGGCGAGGTTGCGGGCCTTGTCCGCGAAGTTTCCGCGGTACTCGTCGAAGAGCTTGTTCGCTGCGCCGCCGAGCTCGCCCATGATCTCGGTCATCGGCGTCGCCTGGCGCACCTTGCGGATCTCGGCGAGCTCCGCGTCGTAGGTCTTCAGCCGGTCCTCGACGATGCCGATGTTCTTGTCGTTGAACTCGATCTGGAGGCCGCCGTCGCGGAGAGCCACCATGCGCTCGCGGACCTTCTTCAGCGTGGCGACTACACGCATGAGCAACGCGGGACGGCGCGACACGCGCGCCTCGCCCGCAAAGTGACCCTGGTAGACCGCGAACTGGTTGTTCGCGAGCGTGGCGAGGACGCTCGCCTGATCATCGGGGGTGCCGCTCTTCTGCGCCTCCTCGATCAGCTCGATCTCCTTCTGGTACTGCGCGAGGCTGTCGCGGACCACCTGGCGATCGCGCTCGAACTCACCGGGCTTCTTCGATTCCTCGAGGACCGCGGTCATGCGCTTGTCGATTTGCCGGAGGTCCTCGACCATCTCGCCGAGGAGCGCGACGTCACGCGTGCCGCGATCCTTGCCCGCGAAATGCCGCAGGTAGCGCGCGAACACGAAATTCGCGCTCGTCGCTTCCATCGAGAACTGCTCGAAGGTCGGGCCCACGGCCTGCGCCTTCACGATGGCCTCGCGCTCCACCTTGTACATGCGGAGGCTCTCGGTGGCGGCGTCGCGCGCGCGAGCGAGATCGGGGCCTTGCGCGGCGGAGGGAATGCGCTCGATCTGATCGACGATCGAAGCCGTGCGCTTGATCATGCGGTCGATCTGGGCGACGTCACGCGTGAGCCGGGAATGACCCGCAAAGTCCGATGCGTACTCGCGGTCGATCTGCTCGAGCTCGTTGCCCAGGTTCTCGACGAGGTTGTTAGCCATGGCTGCTCGCGTTTCTAGCACACACTCGGATGCCGGCAGTGCGAAGGTGGTGGCGCATCGTGCTGCCGGAGGAGCGCTCAGCGCTTCTTGTCGCGCGTGCTGCGCGTGTTGCGTGCGCGGAGGACGAGCGCCAGGCCGAGGCCGGCGAGGCCCATCATCGCGAGGCCGTTGCCGTTCGTCTCGGTACGCGTGGGCGCGCTCGAGCAGCCGCCGCTGTCACCGGCGGGCGCCGGCGCTGCCGCGCCGCCGTCGGCAGGCGTGGTGACCGCGCCGCTGGTTCCGCCGCTCATACCAGACGTTCCCGAGGTGCCCGAGGTGCCGCTCGTGCCGGAGGCTCCGCTCGTGCCGGAGGTTCCGCTCGTGCCG
>JAYTOQ010000942.1:0-2475 GCA_043747665.1 Polyangiaceae bacterium
CGCGCCGTCGCGCGCGAGAGGTTGGCAGCCGCCGCGCGGACCCGTTCCCCGATGGATGCAGCGCCACCGAGCTTGTCCCCGAGCTCATCGAGGAGAGGCATCATTGAGCGACGCCAAGCATCCTTCGAACAAGGAGCGGGTTCGTGGCGTCACGCCGGTGATCCAGGATCCGAATCGGATCGACGGCAAGGGGATCGAGGGGCGGGCTCTTACAGCATCAATATCTGCCTCATGGCCTCCGTGTCACGTCGCAACCGAGCGGCTACAACGTTGGCTCGAAGGCAGGCGCGTGCATCACCGCCGCCGACCACCTGTGACTACGACCGTCACGGCGGAGCGTCGACATCCCAGACGAGTGTGAAGGGGCGCGACCACGTGGATCCGTGGGAGAGCGTACCCGTCATCGAGCCGCGGGTGCCGCCGGTCTTCGCCTCGAACCGGACCGTGCACGGCCGAGCGTCATCGGGCAGGAGGAGGTCGCCGCGTTGCGGCGCGGTAGCGAGAACGTTCGCGCCGATGTGTCCGCTGGCGTTGTCGGCGCAGTCAAAGTTGCCGAGCGCTTGCGTGGTGCCCGTCGTCGCCGACTGGGAGTGACGAAGAACCAGCTCCATCGGCCGGTCCTCGGGGTTCCAAGAGCGAGCCCCGAGGGACGGGATCGGCGCGCTGACGTCAGTGTAGCCCCATACGGTGGGAGTGCTCGGGACGGTGGTGAGGGTGATTTTAGCAACGTCGATGGGAACGGGTTGCCCATCCAGGGTGAACAGGAGCGTCCTGCCGGGGACCGGAGCTGGCGCGGCGGCTTCGGGCTCGGCGGCGCCGGCGTCGGCGTCGGCATCGGTTTCGGCATCCGCCTCGGGCTGGCTCGACGCTTCAGGCCCGGCGGCGGCGGGCAGGGGGGAGCCCGAGCTCTCCGTTCCCGAGCACGCTGCGACGACGGAGGCCGCAAGCGTGGCGACGAGCGCCAGGTGAACAATCGATAATTTCATGAAGGCTCCGAATGAAGTTCGCCGGCCAGCGCTCAGTGGGTTTCCGAAGGAACATCCCAGGACATCGTGAAGGGCACCACGAGATCATTTCGGAAGAGCGTGCCGCTCGCCGAACCGCTCCAGCCTGTGCCCTGCTGGGTGACGCTCGCCGTGCACGTGTCCACCGTCGGGTTGGTGGCGAGGAGCGCAGCCTCGTGGCCCGTGCTCTCCTGTAGCAAGATGTCGAGGACGCCATTTCGGTCCGGATCGCGCTGGCATGAAAAGCTGGCCTTCGGGGCGGGTGCGTCGACCGCTTGCCGGTGAGTCACGCGTAAGGTCGTCGCTACGTCGAGCTCGTTCCAGCGGCGTGTACCGACGTGGCTCAGCGGCGCCGCGAGCCTCGTGTAGCGATACGCGTGCTGCGCGTCGGTCTCCCGCGCAAGCTCGGTGAACGCAGTGATGACCGTCAGCGCTTCGCCATCGACGGTCAACGTGAGAGTCGCTGCACGCGACTCGCTCGCCGCGTCGCCATGGGCGTCGGCCAGCGGCGCGTCGGACTGCCCGCCGTCGCCTCGATCGCCGACCGGGGCGTCCGTCCCCGACCCGACCACCCCTGAGCTTCCGCCTGCGGAGCACGCCGCGAGCGCGCATGCCAAGGAGAGAGCGACGACCGGGTGGTTTCCACGACGAAGCGGGCCGCAGGTACCGTGGTATCCACGGGCTCTCCTCGGGCGAGCATGGCAGCGCGAGTTCATCGGCCGCTGATCTTTTCCGCTCTCTGCCATGTCGTATTGTGCACGACCGCATGCCGACGAGCACGTACTATTTTCGTACGCTGAGCGGCTGCGCGGGTCAGATACCGCGTCCCCTGGGCCAGCAGACGACGCTGCGCCTTTCCCATCGATCACGCCCGAGCGCACGCGCACCTCGCGTTCGACGACGTCGCTCGGAAGGCGACCCTTGACAGCTGTCACGCCACGCGCGTGATGCGCGGCCCCGTCTGCGCGGAAGAAACGACCGCTGGTGCGCCTTGCGACTGCCCACCGCACGCAAAAGCGAACACGGCAGCAATCAGTGCGAGTGAACGGTCCATCGCAGAACTGTACCCCAGCCATGGGTGAGCCACCAAGCGGCGCCCCGCGTCCGGCTTCGCGAAGATTATTCCTACGCGTTCCCGGCGCGCCCACGCCCGGGTGATGGGCAGCTCGAGGGGGCAGCGCAGCTCCCCTGGAGCTCGTGACTGGTGCGAAGGAAGGGACTTGAACGAGGAGGAGGGGCCCCGCGTTGCGGTTTTATGCGTCCCCTTATCGACCGACGCGCGCCAGCGGAGCGCGAGCGCACGGGACGACACGAGCCCGCAACCGTGGACCGGTCGGTGGACCACGAGCCGGACGCCGTCGAGGACTTTGCGGAGCATAGGAAGCCCAACGCCGATCGCCGATGCCCAAGCCGGAGACCGGGGAAGATCGCCGAAAGGTCGGGCGTAGGGGACGAACTACATCCCCACGGG
>JAYTOQ010000943.1:0-4324 GCA_043747665.1 Polyangiaceae bacterium
GAGGCTCACGTCGCCGCCGAGGAAGTGACCGGACGCGCGCGTCACGCGTGCCTCGTTCTCGTCGGCGACGAGATCGATCTCGACGTCGGTGATGCCCCCCGGCAGGCCCTTGAACGCGAACTCGCCGGTGCGCACCTTGAGCTGGCCGTCGAACTGCGGCTCGGTCGCCTTCCCGCGCAGCTTCACCGAGCCGCTCAGCGTGCCGACGGCGCGCGTCATCTTCGGGACGATGCCGACGAGGATCCCGAGATCGATGGGCGAGAGCTCGGCGTCGAGCGCGAGCTCGGCAGAGCGTGTGACCTTGTTGATCGCGCCCTTCACGGCAAACGCACCCTTGAAGCCATTGGGTGCCGCCAGATCGAACGTGACGGGCGGCAACTGCACTGTGTCGTCCGCGAGCGCGATCACGATGGGCGGGCCGACGACGACGCCAGGCGCGCTCGACGGTGACGTCCGGAGCGACAGCGTCTGACCGCCGCGTGAGATTCGGATCGCGCGTGGCGTGAAACGTCCCTTCGCGTGCGCGATGTCGTCGGTGGCGACGCGATCGATGACGATGTCGCCGGAGATCTCGCCGCCGAGCGGGGCGACGGCGGGTCCGCCGTTGGGGTCGGCATCTCCGCCGCTCTCCGCGACGAGCAGCCGACCGATGGGACCGAGATCGAAGCGCGAAAGCTCGATGCGTCCGGATGCGACGGGTGACTTCTGGCGCGTGACCACCAGCTTCTCGATCTTCACCTGCCCGCCGAAGAGCGCGCCGTCGATGGTGTAGTTGCCCTGCACCGACGAGTCGTGGAGCCAGGCCTCCTTGTCGAACGGCGCGGAGATCGGGGCGCCGCATGCGGTCCGGCCGATGATCTTCGACTTCGAAGGCAGCTGGTTCACGCCGACGTGCACGTCGGAGCCCCCGAACGCTGCGCCGGCGATGCGCATCGGCGTGACGTCGAGATCCGCTTCCACGGTGTAGGCCGAGAGCGAGCCGCCCAGCCGCGCCACGCCCGATGCCGAGCCTTCGAGCTTCGGCGCGATCGCGCCGAGCATGTCGGCGCGACCGAGCGGAAAGCCCTGGAGAACCATGCTGCCGCGGAGCTCGCCGCCGCGATGAACGACGATCGAGCCGAGCACCGAGCCGAGCGGCGGTCGCCCCTCCTTCTTCACCTTGGTGAGCGAGAGCGAGCGCACGTCGATCTCGGCGCCCTCGAGCCCCGCAAGCTGATCGAGCCAGCGGTAGCCGAGATCGGCATGCGCCTCGTCGAACTTCTCGCCCAGCAGATTCAGCTTGTGCGCGTTCACCGACGCCTGCACGTCCAGATACCCGCCCTTGCACGCGTCCTCGGGTCCGCCGAGCGCGAGATGGATGCGCGCGTTCGTCTCGAGCGTGCCCTCGATCTCGGTGAAGCGCGGATCCTCGTCGAGCTTGAAGACGTTGAAGAAGTCGCGGACGTCGAGGCTCTTCGAGGTGACCTGCCCGTCGAGCTGCATGCTGGCCGCGCCGCCGAACGCGAGCTGGCCCGTGGTGAGCTCGTACGTGCTCTTGCCCTTCTGCGCGTGCACGTCGCGGAGATCGACGGTCAGGCCATGGAGCTCGACGTGCCCTTGGGTCACATTCCCGAACGGCAGGTCGCCGATCGAGAAGCCGACGATGTTCATGATCTCGCCCTCGAGATGAGGGTCGTTGAACTTTCCGGCGACGCTCAGCTTCTCGACCTCGGCGACGCCGCCCATCTTCACGTGACCGAGCGGCGAGAGATCCTGGATGTCGACCTTGGCGTGCGGGATGTCGACGCGCAGGATCTCGTGGAAGCCGATGGAGACGAAGCCTTCGTCGATCTGGCTGTGCGTGGTGTTGACGCGCACGTGGTGGAACTCAAGGGCGTCGGGTCGAACCGCCACTTTGCCCACGAAATTGCCCTCTTTCACGCCGGTCGCGCGCAGCCTCCCGGGGTTGTCGACCGCGGCGTCGAAGACCGCGAAGTTCGCGGTCCTGCCGAGGAGGTCGCCGTCGAGCTTGAGCGGATCGATGGTGCCGTGCAGGGCGGAGACCTTCACCTCCTTCAAGTCCCACGTCACGTGCGGGTGCTGCGTGACGCCGAGGTCCTGCATGAGCGCCGTGAAGCTCGCGCCGGTGACATCGACGGCACCCGCCTTCAGCGGGATGCCCTTCGCGAGCGGCTGCACCTCGACGTCGCGCAGCTCGGCGACGCCGTCCGCGATCTCGAGGCGCGTGAGCGGGCTGGTGACCACGCTGCGCTGCACGCGGAAGTCGCTCTGGAACGTGCGTGCGAACCGGTAGCGATTGACGCGGATGCCCTCGGCCTCGATCCGGCCCGCGATGTCCGGGATCGGCGTCTCCGGCGTGTAGCGCAGCTCGGCGTCGAGCATGACCCACCCGTCGACGTCGGGCATGCCGGGGACGCGATTCAGGAGGCCGAGCGGGGCGCGCACGCGGATGTGACCATCGACGTTGGGAAGGTCGCCTGCCGCCTTGGGAAGCGTGACCGAGAGGTGCCCGAGCGTGAGCTCGACGTAGCGCTTGTCGTCCTTCGAGACGTCACACCCGAGCGCCGTCTCCTCGGCGGGATCGAGATCGGCGGCCCCGAACGTAGAGAAGCGCCGGATCAAGATATGCCTGGAATCCAGGCGCGCGCGAGCGTCGATGCGGCACAGCACGTCCTCGTCGACCGAGTACTCGGCGGACTTGCTGCCCTCCGCGGGCTTGATGGTGCGCACCCGGCGCGCGCGTGCCTGCGCGATGCGGAGCGCCACCTCGAACGCGCTGCCGCCCTCACCGTCGTCGTCGGTGGTGACATCCGCGTCGATCTCGTGGCCCTGGACGTGGACGCCGTCGATGTCGACGTCCACCTCCGCCTCGCTCGCGGACACGACGGAGAACGGCGCCTTCAGCGGGCCCGACTTCTTCTCCGACGCGGGTAGCTTGAGCGCGAGGTTCTGGAGCTGGCCGTCCTTCAACACGATGCGCGTGGAAGGCTGATCGATCTCGACCTGATCGATGACGAGCTTGCCGGCGAGGAGCCCGAAGATCTTTGGTCGAGCGCTGGCGCGGCGCGCGGTCAGGAACGGCGTGCCGCCGTCGGTCGCTTCGACGCGGATGTTGCGAAGCGTGACGCTGAGCGGCCACAGCGCGAGCTCCAGCTCGTAGTGCGCGTCGACCCCGAGTCCCGCGATGACCTTGCGCGTCTCGGTGGTCGCGATGTTGCGCGCCCATTTCGTGCGAACGAGCAAGCCGACGCCCACGGGGATGAGCCCGGCCACCGCGAAGATGACGCACAGGATGCGCGCGACGATCCGACCCCAGTCGCGGCGCCTCGTGCGCCGGACAGGCGGTAGCATCGTGCTGGAGCTGCCGCGGTCGTTCATCCTCTGATCAGGCTCGGGTTCGCCTGTACTGTAGCGGCTGGCTGGACAAATCGCTTCTTTCCGGGCCAAGTACGCGAGGTTAGGACGCCAGTCAGGACCCAAGAGCACCGTGCGACGCAAGACCCCAGGCGTGGTGAGTGGCAGCGATCTCCTCCCGGCGCTGATCAAGCGCGTGGAGCGGCACGACCCGGCGCGCGTGGTGGCGCTGCTCGAGCCGCTCGTCCTCGATCGCCGCGCGCAGCGCCTTCGTGACGTGATCGGGCAGCGCCTCGAGAGCGTGCAGGTGGTCTTTGACGCGCCTCACGACCCGCACAACGGGTCGGCGGTGCTGCGATCCTGCGAGGCCTTCGGCGTGCAGTTCGTCCACGTCATCGAGCGCCTCGAGCGATTCCTCGCGGCGCCGAGCGTCGCCAAAGGCGCTGAAAAATGGGTAGATCTTCACCGCTGGGCGAACGTCGACGAGGTCATCGCGAAGATGAAGGCAGACGGCCTCGAGCTGGTCGCTGCCGCTGCCGACGGTGAGCTCGCGCCCCACGATCTCGCGTCGATCCCGCGCCTCGCCCTCGTGCTCGGCAACGAGCGCGACGGGATCGCCGACCAGCTCGCCGCGGCCTGCACGCGGCGCGTGCGCGTCCCGATGCGCGGCTTCGTCGAGAGCCTGAACGTGAGCGTGAGCGCGGCGATCCTCCTCGCGCATGCCACGGTCGGGCGGAGCGGCGATCTCTCCGAGGAAGATCGGCTCCGCCTCTACGCGCGGGGCCTGTATTTCACGGTCGACAAGGCCGACGACGTGCTCCAGGAGTTCACTTGAGCGACGCGGCGAGGAACCTGTCGATGCGGCCGAACGCGGCCGCCATCGTACCGGTATCGATCACGCCCGAGGCATCGGCGGCGAACACCGCTTCGGCGCGGTAGTTGCCGTCGGCGAGCTTGGAAGATGAGCGGA
>JAYTOQ010000944.1:0-2329 GCA_043747665.1 Polyangiaceae bacterium
CCCGCTCGTGCAAGCCTTGAAAAGCGCAGCTTTCAAGAGCGGAAGACGGAGACGGTGCTCGCGATATACGAGACCGCGACCAGTCTCGCGTCGCCGTGAGCTTCGATGCGCTCTTCTTCGATGAAGCCGCGGATCGCGCCGCCCAGCACGTCGTACGCGTCGCCCGCGCCGAACGCCGCGAGCGCGAGCTCGGGTCCCGCGTCGCGACCGACGAGCGCGACAGGCGCCGCAGCAGGTCGCGCGTCGCCCGGGCGAACGCGCGTCGCACCGCGCAGCACCGGCTCGGCGAAGAACGGCGCGCGAAGGCCAAGCTCCGCGATGGTCAGACCGTCGATACCCTCGTCCCAGCACGCGACCGCGAAGGCGCCGAAGCGATCGACGCAGGCGACCGCCCTCGTCGTCGCCACCTCGACGCGGCCCGCCGGCGGCACCGGCATGCCGCCGTCGTCGTTCGCCCACGGGAGCTCGATGATGACGCGTGCTCCGCCGTCGGTAGCATCGGCCGCGGAAGATCCGCTCTTCCGCGACGACGATCCTCGCGCCGCGCGACCGCCGCTCGAGCCACCGAGCACATGTCGCGATGCCGGGTGCACCTCCGGACGCTGCGACGACAGATCGTCGGACGTGAGCAGGCCGCCTGCCGGTCGGCCGCACAGCGCGAGGAGCTCGCCGCCGAGCGGACGCTCCTCGACGGCGCGCGGTCCACGCGCCGCGATCTTCGCGAGCACCTCGTGGCGCGGAGAGCCCTTCGCGAGCGCGAGCGCCGGCGCGAGCACCTGCGCGAACGTGGCGGTGCCGGCGGTTGCTACCGCCACCGATAGCGTCGCGGGCAACCACGGGACGCCGACCTTCGCCGCGTCAGGCACCTCCTCGTCGCTCTGGAAGCCGCGCGGTCGTGGCGCGCCGATGCCCGGCTGGCGAACGCGACCGTCGAGCGCGCGCAGCCCGACGCCGCCGCCTCCGATGAGGATCTGTATGGGTCCGAGGAGGACGCCCGGCGACAGCGCGCACGCTGCGAACACGCCGGCGACGGCGGCATCGACGGCGTTGCCCTTGCGCAGCAGCTCCTCAGCGGCGGCCTCGACCTCGGGCGATGACGCGACCGCGGCCCGTGACTTCCGCAGACGGCTATCGGTCATTCACTCTTCCTGTTCGTCGTCGCTGACGGCGACGGCAGCGCCCTTCGGCCGGATCAGCCGACCGAGCCCGCCGCGCTTGCCGGTCTTCGCCTCACGCACGAGAGCGCGGAGGATCTTGCCTTCCTTCAGCGCGCCGGTCGTCTCGAAGACCACGTAGGCATCGCGACGCTCGCCGATGGTGTCGGCGACCTTGTGCAGAGCCACCGTCGAGAACGCGCGCGTTCCGCCGGCGGCGCGCAGGCGCCCGTACGCGACGGGACCCGGCGGCATGGGATCCCGCGCGGGATCCACGGCCACGACGATGTCCCACTTGTTGGCCTGCGCGGCGGCGTCCTCGATCTCCCAGAGGCCACTCGGCTCCCAGACCACGCTGCTCGCGTCGCGCGGAAGGCGGTCGATGAGCTTGCCCAGGCGATCGCGCCAGAGCTTGCCCGGCGTCACGTCCGGAGAGGTCGCGACGACGATGACGCGCGCCTCGAGGATGGTGACCGTCTTGAGGAGCGCCTTCAGCTCGGTCTCGAGGGCTTCGCCGGCCTTGAGCTTCGCGATGGCGGGCCCCGCCACGACCGCGAACTCGAACTGCGGAGGCACGGCCTTGCGCCAGCGACGCAGCGTCGCGTCCGACGGCGCGAGCTTCATGTTGGCCGCGTCCGCGCCGCGCACCTCGAGCAGATCGAAGCGCTTCGCGTAGGCGCCAATCTCGCCTTTCAGGTCTTTCGCGCCGATGTGCAGCCGGGTCGCCATTCGGCGACGTAAGTAGACCGGCCCATGTCGAGTGTCGACACTTAACCGCCGAAGTGGAACCACTGCGTCGGGTGCAATCGAAGGAACTCGGCCAGGCTGTCCGCAAGATGCTGTGCGACGCCGTCGAGCTCTGCACCGGTCGCGTGGCGCGGAACGAGCCTGCTCTCGTAGAGCTCGACGACGTACTGGCGGTGGCCGAGCCGTGCGCAGAACACCGGCAGGATCGGCGCTCCTGACACCTGCGCGAGCTTGAGCGGTCCCTCCGGGATCTTCGTGCGCTCGCCGAGCAGATCGACCTCGCGCGTGCGCATGCCAGGCGCGACGCGGTCGAGCTGGAGGGCGACCACGCCGCCCGTTCGGAGGTGCCGCAGCAGAGGCAGCGACGCGAGCGGATCGTCGCCGGCGTGGACGATGGTGACGCCCGCCCGCTTGCGCGCCTCGTCGTG
>JAYTOQ010000945.1:0-3709 GCA_043747665.1 Polyangiaceae bacterium
ATCACCCCGATTCCGGGCATCGGGGGTCACGTTGACGCGCCGGGCTGGGGGCGGTCAAGCCGCCAGCGTCGATTTTCGCCCGCCATCGTGCCAAGAGGACAGGATGATTGCCCCCTCGACGCTCGCGACACCCGCGACGCCCGCCAGCCGCGCGTCACGCGAGAGCGTGCTCGTGGTGCCCGCGGCCGACCGCGCGGCGATCTTGATCACCGGCAAGGACCGCATGACCTGGCTGAATGGCCTCGTCACGTGCGAGCTCGCCAAGCGCGAGCGAGGGCACGGCGCGTACGGCCTCCTCGTCGAGAAGAAGGGCCGCATCCAGACCGACCTGTTCGTCGTGCCGAGCGCCGACGCGGACGAGGCCACGCTCGCGCTCGCGGTCCCGGCATCGCTCCGCGAATCGCTCCTGGCCACGCTCGACCACTACCTCATCATGGAGGACGTGGAGCTCACCGCGTCCGACCTCGTGTTCTTCGTCGCGCACGGGCCGCGCGCTGCAGAGCTGCGGTCCCTCGCGCCGTACGCGGGTACGGTCGATCTCCTCGGTACCGGCGGACTCGTGCTTGGCGCGCCCGCTGCCGACGCGGCCGCGCTCGAGGCGCGCCTGCGCGAGACGGTCGCGACGCTCGGCGGAGTGTTCGTCGACGACGCGACGTGGGATGCGATCCGCATCGAGGCCGGGTTACCGCGCTTCGGCGCCGAGGTCGACGCCACGCTCTATCCGCAGGAAGCCGCGCTCGAGAAGCTCGCCGTCTCGTTCTCGAAGGGCTGCTACCTCGGGCAAGAGGTGGTCTACATGCTCCAGGAGCGCGGCCACGTGAAGCGCAAGCTGGTGCCGCTCGACCTCGACCTCGACCTCGACGAAGGCGGGCGCGCCGCGCTGCCCGCTGCCGGGGCTGCGGTGTCGACGCCCGCCGGCGAGGTGGTCGGCGAGATCAGGAGTGCGGCGATCGGGCCGTCTTCCGGCAAGCCCGTCGCCATCGCCATGGTGAAGTGGGCGCACGCGAAGCACGATACCGAGCTGCGAGTCGGCGAGCGCACCGTGCGCGTGCGCTGACTGCGCGATGCGCGATGCGCGAGTCAGAGCTTGCGCGCGAGCTTCCAGTGCTTCGACGTCTGTCCTTCGTCGACGGGCAGCGACGACACTTTGAGCATCTCGAGCGCGATCTCCTTGATGCGCTGATCCTTGCCGAGGCGGAGGTGCAGGCGATCGCCTTCGCTCTTCACCACCTCGCACCGGCCGAACGCGAAGTGCTCGACGGTGTCGCCGGGCTCGGGGACGGGGTCATCCTCGGTCTCGACTTGGACGGGACGGGCGATCCGCTGGGGCATGGTCTGGTTCATGGCGTTCATCGTGGTGAAGGTGGGAGAAGGCTTCGGCGAAGCGGTGTTCGCGACGGCGGCCTGGAACGGCGCCGGCGCCGGTGCGCGCGGTGGCTCGGCCGGCGCCGCGGGGGCGCGAGAGAGCTCTGCGAACCCGGACTGCGTCGGTGAGGGCATGACCTGCTGCGGAGCGGCCGCCACGGGTGCCTGCGCGACGGCGGCCGCGGCGCTGGGTTGCGCGGCGGCGGCCGCCGGACGTGCTGCGCCCTCGGTCGCATCGAGCACCCAGACGCCGGCGCGATCGAGCTGGCGGGTTGCCGTCAGGTCGTCGAAGGCGGTGATCATGACCTCGAGCGCCTCGATTTGGCCGCCGACGAGATCGCCTGCGATCGTCTCGACGCCCGACTCGGTGGCTCGCGCGAGGACCACGCGAAAGCCGCAGGACACGTCGCCGCCGGCGAGACCGATCGAGCCCTCCAGCGCGATGACCTGAACGGGCCCGTCGATCTTGCGTGGCGGCGCGTTCGTGGCGCCGGCCACGGCGCGGGCATCGACGACCGTGACCTCGACGTCGGAGAGGACGCCGCTCGCCCGCATCCATCCCGCGAGCACGACCTCGTCGCGAAGCGCTGCGAGGATGGCGTCGGGGAGCTTCGCTGGCTGCGTGAGGCGAAGCAGGAGATGGCGCGCCGAGGAAGTGGAGACCGTCATTATTTCTTTTCCTCGTTCTCGTCCGAGGGGCAGCCTGGGCGATCGCCCGACCGTTTGCCCGGGCTGCTTGGACAGAAGTCGTTCTTGTCGATGATGCCGTCTCCGTCGCTGTCGCGCGCGGTCGGCGCGTAGATGGCGCCGAGCACGAAGCGGAAGCGGGGGACGGTGATGGCTGCGTCACCGATGGGGATCGGGCCGCCGCCGCCGGCGATGAAGGAGACGTCGCCTGCGAGGAGCGGCGCGGTACGGACCGCGAGGAGCCACTCGGCAGGGGTGATAGATCTGCCGTTGGGCCGGCTGGAGATGCCGAACGCCGACTGAGAGGTGTCGTGCTGCTCGGCGAAGTTGATGTAGCCGCGGGCCTCGGCCATCACGGACAGGCGCTCGCGATCGATGACGTCGACGCCCGCTCCGATGCCGGGTGCGATCTGCGAGCCGACCCGCGCTCCTGCGAACTCGGTCGTGGGACGAAGGCGCGCGCCGAGGTCGAGCCCGGCGAAGAAGATGCGGTAGCGATAATCCGCGGCGATCGAGGGCGCGAAGACCGCGGCGCGCTCGCCGGCGAAGTCGCTGCTGTCGCCGGTGGGCGCGGAGATGATCATGCGCGTCGCGAGCGACGCGCTGTGCGGGCTGCGCGCGGACTGCTCGTCGGGCGAGATTCTCTCGCGAGGCACGAGCTGGTAGGCGAAGCCGAAGCGCAGATCGCGGATCGCGGTGTCGTGGAGATCGACGCCGCCGGTGAGCGGGCTAGTGCCGGCGCCCGTCTGGATGAACGTCACCGGCAGCGCGAAGTCGAGCTGTAGACGCTGCGTCACGCCGTAGGCGAAGAGGAAATTCCCCGTCACCTGATCGTTGACGACGTACTGGTCGCTACCCCCCGGTCCGGGCGAGGCGACGCGGAGCACGATCGGACGCGAGAGGTACGTCGCGACGAGCCCGAAGCCGACCTGACCCTGGCCGACCGTCTCCGTGCCACTGATGGTCGCGAAGCGCTGCGGACCGGCGCTAGGCCAGAACGTGTCGCTGTTGATGCACGTGTTGACGAGCGGGTTCGTGCACTCTTTCGCTTCCGCTTCACCCTCTGTCACGAGCCCGACGACGAGCCCGAAGACCGGCCCGAAAATCAGGCCGAGGGAGAGCGTGCACCAGGCACCGGCCCGCCACCATCGCATATGGCAGGCACCATACCAGAGTTGACTCCTCGGCTTCATTGGGAAAAGACGCCTGCATGGCAACCGCCTCGCTCCTGCTCGGCAGCGGATCGCCGCGGCGTCGCGAGATCCTCGCGAATCTAGGTGTCCCGTTCGTCGTCCACGTCGCCGGCGCCGACGAGACGATCCACGACGGGGAAGGTCCTCGGGCGTACCTGGAGCGCGTGGTGCGCGCCAAGCTGGCGGCAGTGGCCGAGGTCTACGCGCTGGGCGCGAGCTCGCCGCTCGCGCCGCGTGACGTGACGAGCACGACGGCTGTGCTCGTCGCCGACACATCCGTGATCGACGGGGTCACCATCCTCGGAAAGCCCGCGGACCTGCGCGAGGCGGAGGCGATGATCGCGCGCCTCGCCGGACGGACGCACGAGGTATGGACGCGCTTCGCGATCGGACGCGTCGACCCCATCGGCGCGTCGGTGCGGTCGCTCGTCGTCGCGCACGAGCAGACGGTCGTGACGCGGGTG
>JAYTOQ010000946.1:0-17231 GCA_043747665.1 Polyangiaceae bacterium
TCATGAGCGTGTCGACGTCGACCTGCTCGTAGACGCCGACCGCGCGCGTGATGGCGTTCTTGTGGCCAACCTTCTCGATCTGCTCGCGCGTGAGCTTGCCGCGCTTGATCAGCTCGTTGTAGACGGTGTGATCTTCGGTGACCTGCTGCACGCCGCCACCGCGCGCGAGGTAGATCCGGCTGTCGCCGACGTGCGCGATGAAGCCGCGCGTGCCGAGGATGATGAGCGCGCTCAGGGTCGTGCCCATGCCGCGCTTCTGCGGATCGCTCTGTGCTTCCTCGTGGATGCGCGAGCACGCGCGATGCACGGCGTGCTCCATCAGCGCGAGGATGTCCTTGTTCGTGACCTGGGACGCGCCGCGCGCACCGATCAGGAAGTCGGAGAGGAGCTCCTTCTCCCGCTTGATCTCCTCGTGGATGGTGCGGACCGCGATGGCGCTCGCCACCTCGCCGGCGGCATGACCGCCCATGCCGTCTGCCACCATGAAGAGCGAGAGCTTCTTGTCGACGAGGAAGTTGTCCTCGTTGTGCTCGCGGACGTTCCCAACGTCGGTCGCGGCGAAAAAGCGAATGGCTTCCGTCGACATCGGCGACGTCGATGATAGGCGTTGATGGGTCGACAAGTCGACTCCGACAACGAGCCTGTGCACCGGCGGCTTACACTTCTCGGCGCGGGCGACGTCGCGAGGCCGCAAGCACGCCGGCGATCGCCATGAGTGCGAAGCCCGCCGCCGAGCCGCTCGTGGAGTCGCTTGCGGGGCGGCGCGACACGCTGCATCCGCCGTCCTGGTCGCTGAAGGCTGCATGATTGCTGCTGTCGTCACCGGTGACCTGCGCGCCGGTGGCCTGCGCGACCCCGGGCATGTCGGTCGGAGCGCCGGTTGCGGACGGATCGGTGGGCGTCGACGTCGAGGGCGGCGTGCTCGTGGGCTTCGTCGCGGTGTGGCAAACGTCGTCCTGACCGTTCGGCCTTATCTCACACGCGCCGGCTCCATCGCAGGTGTCGACGGCGACCTTGCCAGCGGCGCAGCGGAACGCCTTCTTCTTGTCGTAGGAGCAGTTCCACAGGTCTGTGACGTCGTTGCACTTCGCAGCGGCGCCGAACCTCGGCATGTAGGTCGCCCATTCCCACACGCCGGGATCGGTGTGGTGGCCAGCGCCGCCGTAGCTCAGGCTCGCTTCGCAGGACGTCGGCGCGTTGCCGCAAGGCGCCGCCGACTCCGAGATCTTCGTGCCGTTCGGGATCTGCTCGTGGCCGATGATGTGCGCGCGATTGGTGGCGACGCTGTACTTCTTCGCGAGGTAATCGACGAGCTTCGCGCTCGCGGCGTATTCCGCCTCCGTGTACGGCTTGCTCGAATAGCCGACGTGCTCGATGCCGACGCTGTGCTGGTTGAAGTAGTAGTTGCCGGCGTGCCAGGCCGTCGTGTCCTCGGTCACGAACTGGGCGACCTTGCCGTCGGTGCCGACGATGTACTGGACGCTCTTGCCGGGATCGTTCTGGAGCGTGGAGACGCTCGCGTCCCAGCCGCCCTCCGTGTCGTGAATGACGATGTATTCGACGTTCGCACCGCCGCGGCCCGCATCGCACTTGCCAGAGCAGCTCGTGGGGATCCACTGCGCGCCGGGATATTGCGAGGTGGTGAGCGTGTGTAGCGACGACGAGATGTCGAGCGTCAGCGTGGGCGGGAGATCATGTCGTGCGAGCGTGAGCTTCTCGCCGTCGCGCGCGTCGAGGTCGCCGCCTCGAGCCAGCGTCGCGAAGACGCGATGCGCGTACTCCTCGCGATGGGCGTCATCGGCGTAGCCGCTCATGTCCTCGATGGCGGTCTGCCACGAGGCGAGGTCGTCAGCCCGTGCGCCGGTCTTCGTGCCGAGCTCGGCGAGCACGCGTGCTCCCGCGTGGAGCGCGAGGTCGCTGTCCTGACGGAGCGCGAGCTCGGTGGTGTGGGCGAGCGCCGCGCCGCGCGCGAGCGTGTCGAGCTTGCCATGACGGAGCATGAGCGGACCCGCGGCAGGCACCGCTGTGTCCTCCTCGAGCACGAGGCGCTGCGCGGGGAGCGCGAGGCCGTCCTCGACGCGTGCGATCGCGACGAGGAGATCGCGCGGAACGCCGGTCGCTTCCGCCGCGCGGCCGAACGTGAGAGCGAGCGCGCCGTTGCTCGTCGCGACGTCGACGTTCGCGGAGCCCGCGCCGTCGTTCGCGCGCGCGCCGTCACTGCTGCATGCGGCGACGAACAGCGCGACGGCCATGGCAGTCGTTCCGGTCACTGCGCGAATTGCGCAACGTTCTCCACGCTTCGGCATCATGGAACGAAGACCCTAGCAGCCGCCGTTCCAGCGCTGCCGTCTCACGAAAGACGCACGATCGGAACGGTGCGAGCGTGTGGCACCCCGTCCTCCGTCGCGATGAAGCGCGAATGGATCGCGAGCGCGCGCGAGGGCAAAAACCCCGCGCCCTGTAGAAATACCGTGGAGGTGCGAGGGCGGCTGCGGTTGAGCGAAGTTGTGCGCAACGGTGCTGCGCGTTCGTTGGTACATTCAAGCGGCCATGTCCGACCCCGAGCCGCCGAAGGTACGCGTCGCCGACGTCGCCGACGAGGAGCCGACCATCTTCGAGAAGGCGCGCGCCGCGCCCATCACGTTCGGTCTCGCCGCGATCAACATCGCGGTGATGATCTGGGCTTCGCGAGAGGGCCGCGACACGACGAGCCTCGGCACGCTCCTCCAGTTCGGCGCCGATGAGCCGCTGCACGTGTGGAGCGGCGAGTACTGGCGACTCGTCACGAGCATGTTCATGCACGTCGGCTGGATCCACCTCTTGTGGAACACCTACGCGTCGATCGGCTGGTGCATCTCGATCGAGCGCGCGCTCGGCAAGAGGCGCTTCCTCATCCTCTATTTGCTGAGCGGAATCGGCGCGAGCTGCGCGAGCATCGTGGGCAGCATGATCTTCGGGCCCAAGGTGTCCGCCGGCGCGTCCGGCGCAATGTTCGGGATCATCGGCGCCACGTTCGCGCTGCGCGGCCGTCAGCTCCCCAGCGTGAAGGCGTTCTTCGCCGACCGCGGCGTTCGCTCGGTGCTCGTGCAGATCGCGATCTGGACCGCGATCGGGTTGACCGCGCTGCACATGGACAACTCCGCGCACTTCGGCGGGCTGATCACCGGCTTTCTCTTCACGTGGGCGCTCACCTCGCCGCCCGCTGCGCGACGCAACCTGTACCTCGCGTTCGCTGCTGCGCTGTCGGGCATCTTCCTCGTCGCGGTACGCCCGTGGTGGACGCCGGCAGACAAGGACGCGAACGACCTCGTTGCCTACGCGAATGCGTACCTCTACGGGACCGTCTCGACGCCGGAGGGCGCGCGGTCGTGGCCGCACGACGTCGCGCGCGGTGAGCGCCTCCTCGAGAAGGGCTGCAAGCACGGCGTGGCCTCCGCGTGCGAGGCGCTCGCGGAGCACATCGAGCGCATGGGCGCGCCGGACGCCGCGGAAAGGTCGAAGGCGCTCAAGCGCCGTGCGGGTGAGCTCGACCCCGGCCTCGACCAGCAGATCCACTGACGTCCGACCTTGCTGCGCTCTTGCCGCTCGTGGATCGACGTCGCGCGCAGGATCCGCGCGCACGCCAGCGACGTCTCCCCGCCGCACTTCACTGCGGCGGCGTACGCAGTCGCCTGAACGTGCTGCTCCGCTACTCGTCCTCTTCGCCCTTCTCGGCGTTACGGAGGCCCAGCGCTCGCGCTTTCTTGTAGAGGTGGCTCCGCTCGAGATCGAGCGCCCGTGCCGTCGCCGCCATCTGACCGCCGTGATGCGTGAGCGCGTCCTGGATGATCTGGCGTTCCGCCTCCTCGACGAGCACGCGGAACGGAACGCCCGCGCGGTAGAGGCCTTGCGCCTTCGGGGCCGAGCCGCCCGGCAGGACGGCGCGCACGTCGGCGGCGCGGATCAGGTCGTCGGGCGTGAGGATCACGAGCCGCTCGGTGAGGTTCCGCAGCTCGCGGACGTTTCCGGGAAAGCTGTAGGATGCAAGTACCTGGATGGCGTCGTCCTCCATGCGGATGCCGGGCCGATCGTTGGCCTTGGCAGCGAGCGCGAGGAAGTGACGCGAGAGCAGCGGGATGTCCTCGCGACGTGCGCGCAGCGGCGGGATGTGCAGCGGCACGACGTTGAGGCGATCGTAGAGGTCGGGGCGGAAGGCCTCGCTCTCCGAGGCCTTGACGAGATCGCGATTGGTCGCGGCGACGACGCGCGTGTCGACCTTGATGGTCTCGTTGCCGCCGACGCGCTCGATCTCGCGCTCCTGGAGGACGCGCAGCAGCTTCGCCTGCATCGGGAGCGGCATGTCGCCGACCTCGTCGAGGAAGAGCGTGCCGCCGCTCGCGCGCTCGAACTTGCCACGCCGCTGCTTCGTCGCTCCGGTGAACGCACCGACCTCGTGACCGAACAGCTCGCTCTCGATGAGCTCGCTCGGGAGCGCGGCGCAGTTCAGCTTCTCGAGCGGGCCCTTCGCGCGCGGCGACAGAAGATGGATGGCGCGCGCGACCAGCTCCTTGCCGGTGCCGCGCTCGCCGGTGACGAGCACGCTCGCGGAGCTCTTGGCGGCGCGCGAGATCTGCTCGACCAGCTTCTTGATCGGCTGGCTCTCGCCCACGAGCTCGCCGGTGCTGCCGCTCGCGGCGCGGAGCTCGCGGGCCTCGCTCTCGGCGCGCTGCAAGCGGAGCGCGGTCTCGACGGCGATGAGCAGCGCGTCGGTGTTGATGGGCTTCTCCAGGAAGCTCATCGCGCCGAGGCGCGTCGCCTTCACCGCCGTGTCGATGGTGGCATGCCCACTCATCATGATGACGGGCACCTCGTTCTTCGCCGCGCGGATCTGCGACAGTAAGGTGATGCCGTCGCCGTCGGGCAGCTGCACGTCGAAGAGACACAGGTCGTAAGACCGCTTCTTCAGCTTTTCGTCCGCGACCTTCACGCCTCCGGCGACATCGACAGAGTAGCCCTCGAGCGTGAGCGCCTTCTGGAGCGTCGTGAGGATCGAAGGCTCGTCGTCGACGACGAGCAGATGCGCGTGCGGCATGAAATGAGGCTACACGGGCGCGTGGCAGGGGAGAACCCGTGAGCTCGGCGAGATATTCCGTGCCTGCGACCCTCTGGTCCTGACGGCGTCGTGCCGGAGAAGATCGTTCGCCTTCTCGCGTTGGTATCCTAGACTGGCTCTTCCATGCGTCGGCTCGCGTGTCTCGCGCTCATCCTTCTCGCGCCGCTTTCGGTGTCGGCCTGCGGTCCGGGCCGCGGACGCTATGGCAGCCCCGCGCACAACGCGGAGCGCGCCACCGTCGCGGGCACGGAGGTGAGTGACGAAGCGTTCGCCGCTGCCGTCCGCGACCTCCTCGCGAGCGAGCCGAACAGCCGCGAGCGCCAGCTGCGCCTGCAGGGCGTCGTCGGTCGCCAGATGGTTCGCGTCGCGGCGCGCTTCAAGTCGAAGGACCGCGAACGCGCGGTGTCGTCGCTCCAGGGCGCGATGTACCTCGTCCACGCCGGCGAGCTGAAGAACGAGATGCTCGGCTCGCAGGGCTACGAGGCGCTGCACGCGGCGTCCGAGGAGTTCGCGAAGCAGGGCGACGAAGGTCGCGCACGCGCCATGTACGAGATGCTCATGCGCATCTCGCCGGCCAAGGACAAGCCGGAGATCAAGGCGCACCTCGACGCGATCAACGCGTGGACGAAGGACACCGCTGGCGGCGGGGTCATGCAGACCGCAGGCGCGCTCGAGGC
Organism: Polyangiaceae bacterium; assembly: GCA_043747665.1. GTDB lineage: Bacteria > Myxococcota_A > Polyangia > Polyangiales > Polyangiaceae > Labilithrix. The sequence continues at coordinate 5,770 of JAYTOQ010000946.1, forward strand.
CGCGGCGGTCACGCGTCATTTGCTCGAGCCGAGCACCGAGGCCCGCGACGAGGCCATCGCGCGCACGCTCGAGTTCGTGGAGAAGGCTGCCGCGGTGCGCACGGCGCGTCGCGCACGAGGCACGCAGGTCACGCGCGAAGAGGGCCTCGAGGCGGTCCGCGCGCTGGAGACCGGCGCCACGGTGCTCGCGGCCATCCATCTTCGCAACGCCGATCCTCAAGGCGCCCACGCCGCGATCGACAAGGTGCGTGACGTCGCGCGCCCCGAGCTCGTACGCGCGCTCGAGGCCGTGATCGAGAAGCCCGAGTCCGACAAGTGGCTCGACCTCGCGCGCATGCTGCGTCCGCCGCCGCGGCAGGCGCACAGCGAAGAAGAAGACTTTGGTCGCGACGCCGAGCTGCTGCGCGTCGCTTCGTTCGCGGCCGCCGCGGAGGCTTATCGCCTCGACGCGACATCGCCCGAGCCCGCCGCGTTCGTCGCAGCGATGCTCGTCGATCTCGGCATGGGCGAGGCCGCGCCCGCCATCCTCGTCGACGCCGTGAAGGCGCAGAAGGATCCGCGCATCGTCGGTCTCGCGCTCGCCATCACCATGCAGGCGATGGGACGCGGCCTCGAGGCGGAGGAGCCGGACACCGTGCGTCGCACGTTCCGCGCTGCGGCGCCGATCCTCGCCGCCGCCGATGCGGCCGCGAACGCGAACGCGAACGCGAACAAGAAGGGTACGCAGCCGCCGCCTTCGCGCGTCTACGGCATGATGGGCGAGATCGAGATCCGCGAAGGTCGGCTCGACGAGGCCCGCAAGCTCCTCACCGCGTCGATCGATCGCGAGAAGGCGGGCAGCGTTCTCCTCTCGCTCGCGCGCCTCGACTGGCACGACGGTCAGGTGAAGGTCGCCGAGACGCGAATCAAGGAGGCGCTCGCCGCCGACGACGTCGTGAAGGATCCCGCGCTGCGTGGCGAAGTGCTCCTCCTCCAGAGCGACCTCACGCGCGAGCAGGGTGACGCGAACGGCGCGCGAAAGCCGCTGGCCGACGCGCTCCGTGATCTGGCGACGGCCCGCGGCGCTGCCGAGGGCGACGACCGCGCGCGCATCGAGCGACTGATCGCTCGCGCGCTCGATCGCTTCGGGGATAAGGGCGCGCGCTCCAGCGCGATGAAGGCCCTCGAACGCGCGCTCGAAGCGGCGCCTCGCGACAAGCATCAGGCGGCCGCGACCATCGGTCAGATCGTCGGCCGCGCGTTCGTGAAGGGCGATCTCGCGGGCGCTCGCGACGGTCTCGCTCGCGGTCTCGGCGCCGAGCTCCCGCGCGAGGACCTCGTCTACTATGCGATGTGGGTTCGCGTCCTCGAGCGGCAGCAGAAGGCCTTCCCAGCGAGCGCCGAGAGCATCGCCGAAAGGGTGCTCGGCGATGCCGCCGGCGATCCGCGCTGGATCGGCCGCGTCGCGGCGTTCGGCGCCGGCAAGCTGAAGGCGGCGGATCTCGTCGCCGCCGCGCAGAGCCCGACGCAGAAGACCGAGGCCCTCTTCTACACGGCGATGGATCGACGCATCGCCGGCGATGCGAAGGGCGCCGACGACGCGCTGAAGCAGGTCATCATGTCATCGGGCCTCGATCTCATTGAGGTCGCGCTCGCGCGTGAGCTTCTCAGCGGCCCGCGCGCCCAGATCGGCGGCCCCGTTCCCGAAGTCGGCTTGCCGTAGGCCGCTCGGAGGTCTGGCGGTGAACGGCCTGCGTCGCTCGATCGACTGGGGGAGCCTCGCGCCGCTGCGCATCCGCGCGCGCATGGTCGCCGAGGGCGTCTACGCGGGCGCGCATCGCAGCGCACGCAAGGGCGCTGGCGTCGAGTTCGGTGGCCATCGCGCCTACACGCCCGGCGACGACCTGCGCTGGCTCGACGTGCGCTCGCTGCTTCGACACGATCACCTCCTCGTTCGGCAGTTCGAGACCGAGACCGATCGCGCGCTCCGTCTCGTCGTCGATGCCACGGCGTCGATGGGCTATCGCGGCAAGACCGCGCCGGCATCGAAAGTAGCGTGGGCGTCGCTGGTCGCGGCGGCGCTGGCCCGCATCGCGGTGCGCAGCGGCGATCCGGTGGGTCTCGGCTTCATCGGCGGCGCTCCGCAGGCGCGCGGAGCTCCCGTGAGCGGCGGTCGGGAGGCCTTCGAGCGCGTCGTCGATGCCCTCGAAGGCCAGAGCGCCCAGGGCGATGCGCTCGCCGACCTCGGCGCGCTCGATCGCGCGCTCGGCGCGCTCGCGCGCGCGGCACGACGTGGGTCGGTGGTGGTGGTGCTCAGCGATCTGCTCGATCTCCCGCCCGAAGCGCCCGATCGGATCGGCACCATCGCCACGCGCGGTCGCGTGGTGGTGGTGGTGCAAACGCTCGACCCGGACGAGGCCACGTTCCCCTTCAAGGAGACGGTGCGCCTCCAGTCGCTCGAGGGCAACGTCACCGTCGAGACTGACGAGGCCGCGCGTGATCGCTACCTCGCCGCGCTCGCCGAGCTCCAGGAGAGCTGGCGGCGGACCCTCGTCGGTCGCGGCGCGAGCTTCCTCACGATGAGGACCGACGAGGACCCCGTCGCCGCGGTACGTAACATCATCGAGGCCATCCGATGACGTTCCTCACGCTGTTCGCGCTCGCCATCGCCGGCCTCGTCGCCGCGCCGTATGTCGCGCATCGCCTGCGCCGGCAGCGTGCGGAGCCGCATCCATTCGCGCCCGCGCGGCTGGTACCGCCGACGCCGCCGAAGGCGCGACGACGTGCGCGTCTCGAAGATCGCGGCCTGTTCGCGATCCGCGCCGCATCGATCCTCGCGCTCGCGCTGCTGGGCGCATCGCCGCTCGTCAAGTGCTCGCGCCTCGCGCTCAGCCGCTCGGGAACGTCGGTGGCGGTCGCCATCGTGCTCGACGATTCGATGAGCATGCGCGTGGTCGACGCGAGCGGTCGCTCGCGTTTCCAGCGTGCGCAGGGGGGCGCACGCGAGATCCTCGGCGCTCTTCGCGATGGAGACGCAGCGGCGATCGTCCTCGCGGGATCGCCGGCGCGGGTGGGTCTCGCGGCGACCACCGACGTCTCCGCGGCGCGGGCAGCGCTCGACGGCATCGTCGAGAGCGATCGCGGGACCGATCTCGACGGGTCGATCGCGATCGCACGCACGCTGGTCAGCGAGCTCCCGCAGATCGATCGCCGAGTGATCGTGCTGAGCGACCTCGCGGACGGCAAGTCCGATGCGCCGCCGCTTGGCGAGGGTGCTTCGCTGCCGGTGTGGGTCGCGATGCCCGAGCTGCGCGCCGGCTCGACCACCGGCGCTGCCGCGGAAGACTGCGGTGTGCTCGCTGCCGATCGTGCGGGAACGCGGGCGCGCATTCGCTTCGCGTGCTCGACGCCGCAAGCGGCGACGGGACGCGAGGTCCAGATCAAGGACGGCGACAAGGTCCTCGCGCAGACGCCGCTGCCGCAGACTCAGATGGGCGAGGCCACGCTCACGGTCGTCGGCGACGAGACGCGCGAGCTCACCGCGCAGCTCACCGGCAAGGACGCCATCGCCTCCGACGATCGTGCGGTGGTGGTAGTCGAGGCCGGCCCCGCGGCCCTCGCGGTCGTCGGCGATCGAACCGAAGAAGCCGTAGCGACGGGCGGAGCGCCGGTCATCGAGCAGGCGCTCGCTGCGCTGCACGTCGACATGGCGGTGCGGCCCATCCCGCAGGTGCCCGATCGTCGTGAGGATACCGCGTCGTTCGCGGCCATCATTGTCGACGATCCGCCTGGATTCACTCCGGAACAGCGGCATGCGCTGGGCGCATTCGTGGAGTCCGGCGGCGTGCTCCTCGTCGCGCTCGGTCGTCGCGCAGCGGCGGCGCCGCTCGGCGCGAACTTCGAGCCGCTGCTCGGCCAAGCGGTGGGCTGGGACTCGTCGCCCGCCGCAGGAGTCGACGTCGCGAGCGGCGCGTCGTTCTTCGGCGAGGCCGCTTCGAGCCTGGCCGATGTCGCGCCGAAGGGCCGCGCCAAGCTCGCAGAGCAGGACGTGTCGGCCTACGAGCCGCTGCTCAAGTGGAGCGACGGCGCGACGCTGGTAGGCCGTCGTGCACGTGGTCGCGGTGACGTGTGGATAGCGACGCTCCCGTTCTCCGTCGAGGCGAGCGACTTCGTGCTCCGTCCCGGCTTCCTCGCGCTGCTCGATGCGTTCGTCGCCGAGGCGAAGCAGCGCGCGACGCCGCGTCGTGGCGACGTGGGAGTCCCGTGGGCCTTCGCCGGCGCACGTCAGGTCGAGGTCGTGGGTCCGACCGGAACCATCCCTGTGACGCGCGACGAAGGGACCCTGCGCGTCGTGCCGTTCCTGGCCGGCGCGTACAAGGTGACGATCGACGGCAGCAAGGAGCTGCGGGTAGCCGCTCCGCTGGCGCGCGAGATCGATCTGCGGCCGCGCGCGGTGACGCCGACCTCGACGTCGTCGGCCCTCGGCGGCGGCGTCGCCATCGTCGACGTGTCGTGGATGGTGGCCCTCGGCCTGCTGGCGCTCGTCGCCGCCGAGCTCCTGATGCGTGCGCTGAGCCATCGGCCGCGATTCGCGGAGGAATCGAAGCCGGTGGGCGAGTCAGGGTGAGGTCGCGAGAGCGCTGTTCCGCGGGGCTCATTTCGCGTAGAACGGCGAGCATGTCGCGCCTTGTTCCGACGGCCTGGATGCTCGTACCGCTCGCGACGATCGCCATCGGCGCCGCTGTCTGCGGATGTCGAAGCGCCGGTCCCTACGGCTACGCCGCGCAGTACGCGGCGACCTCGGACGAGAAGACCAACGCCGAAGGCGCGCGCGAGTACGACCCCGTCATGTACGCGCGCGAGGCGGAGGCGTGGCGCAAGTCGAAGGCGGTTCTCTTCGGCGTCGTCACGAGCCGCGCGCCGGGGCCCGGCGGCGCCGCGTATCTCACGCTCAAGGTCCGCAAGCTCGAGACGCGCAACCTCTGCTCGAACGCGAACGACGAGGACACCTGCCGCGTCACGGTGAGCGACCGCGACTTCGGCGTCGTCCACGTGCTCAGCAAGCTTCGTCCCGACGACGACATGGGCGAGCATTCCGTCGGCGTCGGCTCGCTGGTGCGTGTCGTGGGCATGTTCGGCGAGGACGTCGACCCTGCCGACGGCGCACCCGTCATGCGCGCAAGCTTCTATCGTCACTGGCCGCGCTACTTCTTCGTGACGCGCGGCGCCGCGGATCTCATGCGCCAGTAGCCACTACCAGTAGCCACTAGAGGAGCCTTCGATGACCGACGAGAAGCGCATCACGACCGAGGCGCGTGGCCACGTGCTGATGATCGGTCTACATCGGCCCGCGAAGATGAACGCGTTCGATCCGGAGATGCTCCAGCAGCTCTCGGAGGCCTACACGGAGCTTGAAAAAGAGCCTCATCGTGTGGCGGTGCTCTTCGCGCACGGCGAGCACTTCACGGCTGGCCTCGATCTCGCAAAGGTCGCGCCGGTCGTCCTGCAGGGCAAGGGCCTCTTCCCGTCGGAGGGCCACATCGATCCCTTCGGTCTCCATGGTCCGGCGCGTACGAAGCCGGTGGTGTGCGCGGTGCATGGGCGGTGCCTGACGCTGGGCATCGAGCTGGTGCTCGCCTCGGACATCACGATCGCCGCCGAGGACACCAAGTTCGCGCAGATCGAGGTGAAGCGCGGGATCTTCCCGTTCGGCGGAGCGACGCTGCGCTGGGTGCAGGCGTCGGGCTGGGGCAACGCGATGCGGTGGCTGCTGACGGGCGACGAGCTGGACGCAGCGGAAGCGCTGCGCATCGGCCTGATCCAGGAGGTGGCGCCGCGCGGCGTGCATCTCGAGAAGGCCATCGCAATCGCGGAGACCATCGCGGCGCAAGCGCCGCTCGGCGTGCAAGCGACGCTGATGTCCGCGCGCAATCGCCTCGAGAAGGGCTTCGAGGGCGCCGCGAAGGAGCTCGTCCCGCAGATCATGTCGCTGATGCAGACCGAAGACGCCCGCGAAGGCATGATGTCGTTCATGGAACGACGGACGGCGAAGTTCGAAGGCCGCTGAGCGGCGGCCGAGGGCAAAAAAGTCGCAACTCCCGCCTTGGCGGGTCGAGGGGGGGATCGCAGGCCGTTAACAAGATTAACGAAAGGATCGTTAATCTTGTTAACGGGCTCGCACTCCCCCGCTCATGCCCTCTGACGACGTAAATGCGCGAATTTTGGTACGGCTCTGGGACGTCGCGGCGCATTCGCGACGCCGAATCGACGCTTCACTCAACACACGTGCGGACTGCACGCTCAGGCAATTCGTCATCCTGGACCTCATCGAGTCGACCGTGGAGAACGTTACGGCCGCGAATCTTGCGCGCCGACTTTCGTGCTCGAGAGCGAACATCACCCAGCTGCTTCGCGAGGTCCGACAGCACAGATGGCTGACCCTGACCCCGGCGTACGGAGACGCGCGTGCCGAAATCATGCGGCTCACCGAAAACGGGCGCCTGACGCACCGGTCGACGGGTCGCCTGCTGGCGGACGAGGCGTACGCGGAGCTCGAGGCTCTCGACGTCGACGAGAAGCAGCGGCTTGTGACCGTACTTGGAAAGCTCGCACGATCACGCGCCGGATAGCACCGTCACGCGCCTGCCCGCATACGGACCGGAGTGCGACGCGCCGACCGTCACCTTCATGCCCGACTCGTGCACTGCGACGGCCACGCTTCGGTCGGCCGCGAACGAGGCGCTGAGCGTGAGGCCGCCGGGCGGGCAGTCGCCGAGCAGCACCTGACCGCGATGCAACGTCTCGCCGAAGAACTCGGCCTTGCCTTCACGCGTCAGCGCGATGCAACGACCGTCGTGCGCCGCCATCACCACCGGCGCCGCCATCTTTGCGCCGTCGATTCGCCTTCGCAACGCGAGCGCCGCGCGGAGCGCCCGCAGCGACGTCGGGAACGCGATCACCAGAAGCTCGAGCGACGACGGCACCACCGTGCCCTCGTGCGTATGCGCCTCCTCGCGGACCGCCACCTCGAGACGCGAAAGCTCCGCGCAGGCCTCCGCATCACCGAGCTGCACGAACAGACCGTCGCGACCGAGGAGCTCGACGAACACGAACGCCATCTGGCTCACGCGCAGGTGCTCGCCGTGCGCGAGGAGCTGATCCGAAAAGAACTTGCGAAACGATGGATGCGTCATCGCCGTCGCCGCGGTCACGCCATCGCCGCGCGCGCCGGGAACCTCGATGCGGAGCGTCTCCTCGTGATCGCTCTCGTTGCGCAGCACCACGGTGACGTCGCCGGCGCGCACGATGCTGGGTCGACCTTCGATGCGCCCGTCCTTCGCGACCGCACGGACAACGGTTTCGAACCCGACCGCGGTCGCCACGAGCTCTGCGGGGGATGGTGTCGATGCGCCGGCGATGCGATACGTTCCACGCGGTAAATTCAGGGTGATCGTCCGTTCTTCGCCGGGGTCGAGCACCTGCTGCGCCAGCACGTGCGGGCGTAGAGCGGGCGCGCCCGCGCAATAGGTCGCGCGCTCGATGGGCCTCACATTGGGGTGCGGGGCAAAGACCAGCTCCACCGATTCGCGGAGGTCGCGCTCGAACGAGCTGGCGCAGGCTCGACAGGTGCCGACGCGCGTCACCTGAGACAGCTCGTGCACCGACTCGTGCGCCAGCATGCATTTGGGGCACACGACGTCCCAGGTCAGCTCCAGCAGTCCTTCGTGCGCGGCATGCATCATCACGTCGAGCATCTCCGCGCGGTCCGCCGACCACGCATCGGCGAGCTCGTACGGACGCAGCGTTCCGACCGTCCCGTCGGGGGCAGCGAGCAGGTGCATCGCGAGCTTCTCGACGATGGCCGGCTTGAAGCCCTCGCCGTGGAGACGCTCGCACACCTCCTCGACGCTCTTGCGCGTCTCCGGCGACGGCGTGTGCGCGAGCTCGAAGGGATCGACGTGACCGCCCGCCACCAGCACCTCGTCGAGGTGCCTGTAGAAGCGATTCAGGGACGGGCCGAGCTTGTTGCCCTCGAAGTACGCCGCCACCGATCCGATCACGCCGCGCGGTGTGAGCCAGATCTCGTGGTGCAGCTCACAGCCCCCGCCTTCGATCGGAACGAGGCGTACCCGATTCCACAGCGCCGCCATCGGGCCGCTGCGATACCAGCGGAACACCGAATGCTCGCGGTCCTTCACCCACTCGAACGGGTACTCGCGCCAGCGCAGCGCCATTCCCATCACGCGCATCTCGCCGGTGCGGATAGCGCCGCGCTCCGGCGCTGGCTCATCGATGAACGCCGCCGTTGAGAGACCGATCGCGCGATTGAGGCGCTCGGTGTTGGCGACGAACGGCCAGAGCGCCTCCGGCGACGACGCGAGGCGCCAGCTCCACGCGAGATGCGTCTTCGCCTCGTCACGTCGCGGACGATTCGGCGGGGGAATCGTCGACTGCTGCTTCGGCGCGTACGGCCTGTCACGCCCGGCGGTCGGCGTCGCCTCGATCGACCGGCCCTCGGCGATGGCATTGAGCGTCTCGAAGAGCGTCCGCGCGTTCGGGAAGCGGTCCTCCGGCGTCTTCGCGAGGCAACGCATCACGAGCGTGTCGAGGTCCTGATGCACCTTCGCGTTCTTCGTCGATGGCAGCGGCGGATCGGTCAGGGCGATGGCGGAGAGCAGCGCCTCGGTCGATGCTCCCGCGAAGGGTCGCGTCCCGGTGAGCATCTCGTAGAGCATCACGCCGATGGCGAAGATGTCGGTCTGCGGGGTGATTCGCAGCCCGAGCGCCTGCTCCGGCGCCATGTATGCCGGGGAGCCGGCGAGCATGCCCTCGTAGCGGTCCGCCCCTGCGTTGACGTTGAACGCAATCCCGAAGTCGAGCACGCGCGCGCGGCCGGTCGGATCGACGATGACGTTCCGCGGCTTGAGGTCGCGATGGATGACGCCGTGCACGTGCGCGGCCGCCGCAGCACGCGCGACGTCGGCGGCGATGGCGACTGCGGTGCGCGGCGCGAGCGGGCCGTCTCCCAGCAAGCCGGCGAGGTCGCTACCGTCGACAAGCTCCATCGCGTAGTACGGATGCTCGTCGAGCGTGAACCCCACGTCGAGCACGCGGACGATCCCGGGATCGCCGATGCGCGCCGCGACGAAGGCCTCCGCCCAGAGGTCCTCCTTCTGCTGCGCCCCCGCGACGGTATCGGCATGCTGCGGGGTGGCGTGCACCTTCAGCGCGACGCGACGATCGAAGCGATGCTCGACCGCCTCCCACACCACGCCCATGCCGCCGCGACCCAGGGCGCGCACGAGGTCGTAGCCGGCGACGACGGGCTTCGATTGATCGCCGAGCGCCGCCGCCGGGACCGTGGCGCTGATCGACTTCGGTCCGGTGATCGTCTCGCCGTCGTGAGCGCGGTCGGTCGCCGCCGGCGCCATCGTCTCTTCTTCCCCCACGCCTCGATGCTAACGCGACTGTGGTAACGTTCGCATCGATGCTGTCGCTGTCCGAAGACGGCCGATATCTCCTCCTCCCTGCGCTCACCACCGCCCATTCGCACGCCTTTCAGCGCGCGATGCGAGGGGCGGCCCAGCGTTCGGGGGGAGCCGCGGACGACTTCTGGTCCTGGCGCGCGGCGATGTACAAGGCGGCTTCTGCGCTCGACCCGGCCTCGATCGAGCAGACCAGCCGCGTGGCTTTCCGCGAGCTGCGCCGCGCCGGAGTGCGCACGGTGGGCGAGTTCCATTACGTGCACCATCAGCCCGATGGCACGCCGTATGACGAGCGCACGGTGATGAGCGATGCCGTCGTGCGGGCGGCGAAGGCCGAGGGCCTCCGCATCGCGCTCCTGCGCGTCGCCTATCATCGCGCCGCCCCGGGGCGCCCGGCGGAGGCCGCGCAGCGACGGTTCTGCGATGGCTCCGTCGACGACGTACTGCGCGATGTCGAAGCATTGCGTGAAAAATACAAAAATGACCCCGATGTTCGAATCGGGCTCGCGCCGCACTCGGTGCGCGCTGTCCCTCCCGGGTGGATGGCCGAGCTTGGCGCCCATGCCGCGCGGCACTCGCTGCCGTTCCACATGCACGTCGCCGAGCAGCCACGGGAGATCGACGAGTGCATCGCGGAGACGGGCAAGCGTCCCGTCGAGCTCCTCGCCGAGCTGGGCGTGCTGACGGCAAGGTTCGTGGCCGTGCATGCCACGCATCTTGCGCCTCACGAGGCGAAGCTCCTCGGCGACGCCCGGGCGTTCGCATGCATCTGCGCGACAACCGAGGCCGACCTAGGCGACGGGCTGCCGGATCTCACCGCGCTGCGCGCCGCTGGCGCGCGCCTGTGCACGGGCGTCGACAGTCACGTCGTGACCGATGCCATCGCCGAGCTGCGAGCGCTCGAGACCCTCGAACGGCTCCGCACCGGGCGCCGCACGACCTTCGATGGCAAAGCGGACGGCTCGCCGGCGGAGACGCTGTGGCGCTCGGGCTCCACGGAGGGTGCCGTCGCGTGCGGCTTTGCCGACGACGGCGGGACGCTGCGCATCCGACGCGACCACCCGGCCCTCGAGCTCGTGCCGGACTCTCTCCTCCTCGATGCCGTGGTGTTCGGCGGAAGCAGCGCGATGGTGGAGAGCGTCCGCGCGTAGCGGCTACGCCATCAGGCGGCGATGGCCATCGCCGTCATCAGTGCACCGAGCAACTGCTCCGCGCGAGCGGCCGCCGGGAGGCCGAGAGCGAGGCCAGGCGCGTCCGGCGGCGACGCAGCGTCGCGGCGCGCGAGCTGGACGGCGTGTTTGTGTGCATTATGCACGTAGTCACGCTCTGCCGACGTCAGCTGCGTGTCGAACCACGTTCCGTGCTGACACCAACCCTTTCGTCAGACGCGGGCTGATCCCGCCGACTGCGTAGGTGCCGGGGTCGACCAGCGGCGCTGTCTTCGCTGTCTTCGCTGTCTTCGCTGTTGGAACCAGCGTCATCGGCCGTTGCAGCGCAACCACCGATGACGCTCGCGAGCGCGAGACCAAGAAGAGCCGAAGAAAGTTTCGTCATGCTCTCGGCGCTCGCAAGTTGCGTACCTTCGCCACGCGGGGCCGCTTACCCGTTGTTCGCCCGCGTCCGCCGTCGCGACGCCCGCACGCGGTGGTCTGCGGCGGAGCGACGGCCGGAGGCGGCCGCAAGGTGATGCTCTTCTTGCTGCTGCTCAAGCGGGAGCGGAGCCTATCGAGCCTTTCAATACTGACAAACCGTTGACACTCCACGCGGCTCGTTCGCCTTGCCACGTGGCCTCCCGGACGCGCATGATTCCGCGTTCGTCATGGCCGAGAGTCTCTTCAAGCTAGTCACGCAGTTCGAGCCGAAGGGCGATCAGCCGCAGGCCATCGCCCAGCTCATGCGCGGCCTCGAACAGGGGGAAAAGCACCAGGTGCTCCTGGGCATCACGGGCTCCGGCAAGACCTTCACCGTCGGCAATGTAATCGCCAAGTACGGCAAGCC
>JAYTOQ010000947.1:0-1565 GCA_043747665.1 Polyangiaceae bacterium
GAAGCTAGAGACGCCACGGCCGACGCGCATACAAACCTGTCGTCGCCGCCGTCGCGCCGATCGCTGTCGCTCACCCAGAGCGCGCCGGCGCCGAGACCCGAGGCCACCCATGAAGATCGCGAGGACCGCCGACGACGACGACGTCGAGACGCCGAAGATGAGCCGGAGCTCCCGGAACCACGCGACCCGATAGATGAGCGCGCACACCCCCGAGAAGAAGAGCAGCGTCCCCACACCGCGAACCCGAAGTGTCATCGAACGCACAGAGCGCGGAGACGCAATGCGGTGCAAGCCTCCTGGCGCCCGAGTCCCGGCGTTCAGCGCGGTACGGCTCGCGCGGGTGCCTCGATACGACACCGCAGCTCCGCCTGCGAGGCGACGTCGACGCCGAGGCTCCCGTCGCGGCCCGCGCCTGCACAGAACACGTCGCCCTTCGAGGCGTGACCCGAGCCGTCGACGTCCGCGAAGCCGCGCACCCACACGGGCCCGCAGGCGCCCTTCGAGAACCGGAGCCGGCGCCTTCCGTCCGGCAGCACCTCGGCGCTCTCGGCACGCATCGCGAAGACCACCTTGCCGGCGGGCCGCTGTCCGATCTCGAAGAGCACGCCGCGCGGGTCGTCCGTATCGAGGAGCACGTCGAGCACGCATGGGCGAGGGTGCGCGATCACGGCCGACTCGCTCTGCCAGTCCGCTGCGTAGCCGCGCGCCAGGATGCTCGCGATCTCGCCTTCGCGCGCGCCGACGACGAGCAGGTGGTCATGCGCGATCCCGTACTCGGCAAAGCGAGCGATGAGGTACTCGCGCGTCGCCGCATCGGTGCGTCCCTCCGGGCCGACCAGCGCCAGGTAGAGCCGAGGTGGCGGAGGCGGCGGACCGCCGCTCTCGAGCGCGCCCGAGCGGTAGCGAAACGCATGGATGGCCGAAGAGCCGCCGAACATGTACGGGGTGAAGCCGCCCCGCGCCACCGCGTAGAGCGCGCCGACGTGGAACAGCGGGGCGAGGTGAGGGACCTCGCTCGCCTTCGGATTCGACGAGACGCCGCAGTACGCATCGAGCGGCACCGGGAGCGTGAAGCCGGAGAGGTCCACCTCCGCTGCGAGCCCCGCGAGCGCTGGCTCGCAGCCACGCGAGAGCCGGCGATGGAAGTCGTAAGTCACCGCGAGCGACAGGGCCGTGAGCGCGACGATTGCGCCGAGCACGATCCGCGGAGAACGTGTCGGTGAGACCGATACCAGCAACGAGATCGCGAGGGGAACGCCGAGGCTCGCGAAGCGCGGCGCGACGAGCTGCCAGCCGGGGAGATCGATCGGTCCGGCGATCGCGCAGGCGAGGAACAGCATCGCCATCGCGAGCACGGCCATCTCGGCGCGCGAGGCCTCGCGCCGGGCGGCGCGTCGAAGACCCACGGCGAGCCCGGACACGACGAGCGTGCATCCCGCCAGCGCGCGCGGCAACGGGCCGGGCACGACATAGCGAGGCAGCTCGACGAGCCGATCCACGAACGGTGTCCACGCCCACGGCTCGACGGCACCGGCCCTCCGAGCGGACGAGAGGAGCACGCCCGC
>JAYTOQ010000948.1:0-3921 GCA_043747665.1 Polyangiaceae bacterium
GTCTACTGCTTCTCGTCGTCGGCACAGCTCACCGGCGACCTCGTCCTCGATGCGGGCGGAAAGGCCGACGCCGTCTTCATCTTCAAGACCGTCAGCACCCTCACCACGGCGAGCAACGCCTCGGTCCACGTGATCAACGGCGGCGGCGACTGCGGCGTCTTCTGGCAGATCGGCAGCTCGGCGACGCTCGGCACCGGCACCACGTTCGCCGGCAGCATCCTCGCCCTCACCAGCATCACGCTCACCACCGGCGCGACGGTGTCCGGCCGGGTGCTCGCGCGCAACGGCGCGGTGACCCTCGACCACAACACAGTCTCGATCGGCTCCTGCGCAAGCGGGCCCGCGAGCGACGCCGGTGCGCCGGACGCCGTCGCGCCCGACGCCGCAGTGACGGACGCCGCGACCGCGACCGACTCGAGCGCCGCCCCCGACGCGGCGACCGCGCCCGACGCAAGCCCCGTCACGGATGCCGGCCTCTCCGATGCGGGCAGCACGGACGCCGACACCGGCACGCCGTGAACCGGCACGCCGTGAGCTCCACGCATCAGCGGACGACGGTGAACGTGCCGTAGTCCGCGCTGCTCTCGCTGTTGGTCTGATCGCCGTCGGTCATGATCGCGACGCCCACAAAGTCAGGGATGCTCGCGCTGGGATCGTCTTGCTCGCAATGATGGCGGAAGTGCTCGGCGAGATCGGTCTCGACCGGCCGCCACTGCCCGAGCCGCCCGCCCGACCCGACGATGACGGGGTCCTGCGCCACGAACGGATTGCGGCGCGAGTCGCACACATGCAGTGGGCTCGATGATCAGCTCCGACGGCCCTGCCATGGACCGCATCCCCTTCGGATGCCCCCACACATCGTCCGGAAGCGCGCGGAACGGTCATTTTCTCGGCCCGGGGGCGTGACCAGCAGAGCTGCGCTATGATTCTGAGTCTTACGCGAGCCGGCTGGCGGTGCGCGACTTGGGATGAGGTTCAGATGAGGATGCAGAGCTACCTCGGAGTCGCCATGAGCGTGGCGCTCGTCGGCGCAGCGATCGCAGCATGCAAGTCCTCGGAGCCGGGAGCGACGACCACCGGCATCAAGTGCACGCCAAATAACTACGTCTTCTGTCGCTGCGAGGACCGCAATCAAGGGACCCACCTCTGCCGGCCCGATGGCGTCTCTTTCGATGCGTGCGTGTGCGACGGCAGCCAGCCTGCCATCACCGAGGATCCCGACGCCGGGATCATCAGCACGCCGCCCGAGATGATCGACGCAGGGCCGGTGACCGGGCCCATCATCGACGCGAAGTGCAGCGGCAAGATGGGCCTCATCGCGGGCGGTGTCGCCACGAATGGCGGCTTCACGGATCCCGATCACGACGCGTTCCTCGCGACCTACGCCGGCGGAGGGATGTTCTCGGTCTCGAAGAGCGTCGGTCTCGGAGTGCGCGGTCCGATCACGATCCTGCCGATCGGCGCGTCGCTCGTCGCGACTTACTTGGGCCGCTCCAACTACATGGGCTTCACGAAGATGGCGGCTGGAGCGTGGTCGACGCCGAGCACCCTCGGAGACGGCAGTGCCGACGCCAAGGCTACGAGCATGGTCTTGCTGAACGGCCAGCTCCGCGCGTTCTATCTCAACAGCGTTGACGGCAAGTACCACGTGCAGTCGTACTCCGATTCGGCAGGTTGGGCTCCCGACGCGCTTCAAGCCGGCGCTGTCGCAGAGCCTTCCGGCGACTCCGGCGCGCCGGTCCCCGGCAAGAGCGCGCCCGCCGCAGCCGTCGTCGGCAGCAGCATGACGCTCCTCTTTACGGGCAACGACGGCACGCTCGCGCGCGAGCAGTACTCGGGGTCGTGGTCGCAGACGAAGTTCAGCGGCCCTTCGGCCTTCCCCGCACAGCCCGCCATCGTCGCGCTCGATCCCGCGGCGGGGCGCGACGAGCTCCTCGTTTACGCCGGCACCGACCTCCTCATTCACGTCGCCGCGCGCGTCTCGTCGAACAAGGCGTGGAACACCGCCATCCTCTTCGATACCGCGGCGAGCTCCACCGACCTCGCGCTGCAGGCGCTGCCGAACGGCAAAGCGCTCCTCGTCTACACGACGTCCGACAATCGCGGCTACTACAGCGTGTGGAGCGAGGCGACGGGCTTCGCGGCCCCCACTCCGCTCGTCGCGGGCGGCAACCCCGAGCTCGCGTCGGTGCCCTCGATCGCACGCGGTCAGTGCGGGAGCGACGTCACCATCGCGTACGCGCAGAAGGACGGCCTCGTGAAGGTCCTGCGCTACTCGGGCGGCACGATGACCGGCCCGTTCGACGTAGGTGGCATCACCAAGGCCACCTGGGTCGGCGTCGGCGAGGCGCCCTGAGTCACTTCGTCGCGACGCCGACGTCGTAGACATCCCACGTCCCCACGAAGGGGCCGGCCTCGGATCAGGCCGTCACTTGACGATCGGGTTCTTCGCGACGAAAGGCGCGCGGATGCGCAGGCTGGTGCGGCCCGCCGCGCGCAACGCCGCGGGGATGGGCGGAAACGGGCTCGCGCGGCGGAGCGCGTCCGCGCAGTTGCGATCGAACTCGTCGATGCCGCTCGGCCGGAGCGGAGGCCAGCTCACGCGCGCGCTGCCGTCGGCGGCGATCACGACCTCGATGATGACGGTGCCCTGCTTCAACTCGAGCATGGCGCTCTTCGGGAACGCGTCCTTCCAGAGCGGGTTCACCTTCTCGTGGATGACGCGGAAGTACGGCATCAGCAGCGGGTCGTCGGTGAACCAGTCGAACACGTCGCCGTCGCCCGAGCCGAGGACGCGTCCCATCGAGCCGCGGCCCTGCGCTCCGCCGGCGCCGGGATCGGGCGCGGGCCCATCGGAGCCGCCGCGTCCGGCACCGGCGAGGCCGCCCGCGAAGCTCGCATGGACCTGCGACTGCACCATGCTCGCGACCTCCTGATCGCTGTCGATGGTGTCGTTGGGCCGACCACGGAACGACGCGGTGATGGTGGGCGGGCCTTCGGTGACGGCGGGGCGTCCCTGCGCAATGCGCGCTGCCTCTGCGTGACGCGTGCCGGCCTGACCGTCGCGCACGCCGATGCCCGGGCTCTCGAGGAGCTGTCCGCGCTGCGCTGCGCCGGGGGTCGCGCCGGGTCCCGGCTCCTCGTCGCGATCGGGCGTTCCCGCATGGCCACCCAGCACCGAGGCGGGGCGTGGCGACACGAGCGAGCCGCGACTCGGGTCGGTCGGCGCGTTCGGCCGTCGCTCCTGATGCTCGCCAGTGCCCGTCGCGAGGAACGTGAGATCCATGGGATGCGTGGTGGCGCGACGATCCTCGTGCGTCGTGCGGAAGGTCGCAGTCTTGAGGCGCTGGTGCTGATCGCGATCGAGTCGGCTCGTCGGATCGGGGCTGAGGCTGAGGTCCTCGTCGAGCGCGGCGAGGTTGATGGCGCGTGCACCCGTGGCCTTTCCGCCGAGGCCACGCGTGCCGGTGTCGACGCGCGCGACGGTAGCTCCGCCGTGCGCGGCGGGCGTGGTTCCTTCGGGAACCACGTCACGATCGGCGAGCAACGTGCCCTCCGCGAACGTCGGCAGCTCGATCGCGACGACGTCGTTCGGCGGCGCGGTCCGGCTCTCCGCGTCGCGGCGATCGCGGGCCTGCGCGAAGTGGTACGCTACGATGCCGGCCACCGAGAGGAGGCTCACGTGCGCTACCGCCGAGGCGAACAGCGGCCACCCGACCTTGGCCGGGCCTATTCTACGGCGGCGTTGCGACAAGCTACGAAGGCTCCTCGTGAAGCGTACGGCGTCCCTCGCGCCTCCGCCAACGCGGCCGCCACGCGACCGCTATTCGGCCGTATGTAGGTCCTCCTAGGCGGTGAAACGGCGGCGAAATGCGCGCTCGGCGTTCACGGTCGTCGCCTCGGCAAAGGCCTCGAAGGCGA
>JAYTOQ010000949.1:0-16763 GCA_043747665.1 Polyangiaceae bacterium
GTTCTCGAGCGTCGCGGCATCGACGAAGATCTGCTTGAGCAGCATCGCGCGACCGATCGCGGCGGCCACGTCACGTCCGGTCGGGTAGCGATCCTCGGCCTTGGACGAGAGCAGCTTCAAGACGATGGTCTCGAGCTCCTCGGGGATGTCGCGGACGTAGGTGCTCGGAGGCTCTATTTTTCCTGAGCGAACGATGTCGAGCAGCGCCTCGCCGCCGAGCCCGCCGTGCAGCGGACGCCCTGTGAGGCACTCCCAGAAGATGACGCCGAGCGCATAGAGGTCGCCACGGCGATCGACCTTCTCCCCGCGCGCCTGCTCGGGCGACATGTACCCGAACTTGCCCTTGAGGACGCCCTCCTCCTCGTCGGTGAGGCGCGCGCTCGCGATGCCGAAGTCGGCGATCTTCACGACGCCTTCGAACGAGAGGAGGACGTTTTGCGGAGACACGTCGCGGTGGACGATGTCGAGCGGCGCGCCGCCCTCGTCGCGCTTCTCGTGCGCGCAGTGGAGGCCCTTCGCCGCCTCGGCGACGATCCACGCCGACGCCCACGGCGGGATGAGGCGACCCTTCGCCTTCGCCGCGCTCATGAGATGGCCGAGGTCGCAGCCCTCGACGTACTCCATCGCGAGGATGTGGCCCTCGTCGCCCTCGTTCGAGAACTCGTAGACCTGGACGACGTTCGGGTGGTTCAGCCGCGTGGCGAGCTGCGCCTCGTCGATGAACATCGAGCGGAAGCGACGCGAGGTGGTGAACGCCGGGAGGATGCGCTTGACGACGACGACCTTGAAGGTGCCCTCGGCGCCGCGCTTCTTGGCGAGGAACACCTCGGCCATGCCGCCCGCCCCGAGCCGGCGGACGATCTCGAACTGCGCGATCTGACTCGGAATGCCGGCGGGGTTGATGACGCTCGACATGGGCGACCGCCGTCAATCTTACATGGGCCGCGGGCCAACGCGGGGGGACGCGCGCGGATGACGGAAAACCGCGAGCCTACACCGACCCCTCTCGCGTATTCACTCCGGAGCCGTGTACACTCTTGGGGCTGCGGCGATGCAAAATCCGCCCACTGGTCCCACTGCGCAGGGTTCGTTCGCGAAGACGCCCTTCCCTCATCTGCTCGTATACGCGCTCGAGCGAGCGCTTTCGGGGACCTTCGAGCTGCATCTGCCCGCGCCGGGCGGCTCGATGCAGTCGGTGGCCACGATGCTCGTCATCCAGGGCGTCCCCGCCAAGCTGCGCACCACGGACGGGGTCCACTACCTCGGCGACGTGATGGCGGAGCTCGGGCTCGTCAGCCCGGAGGCCGTGAAGGCGTCGCAGGAGCGCATGGCCGAGAGCCCCCGACTCCAGGGTCAGATCCTGAAGGAGCTCGGCGCCGTCGACGACAGTCGCCTCGACGCTGGTGTCAGGGCCCAGCTGGATCGCAAGCTCGAGCATCTCTTCGGGCTGCCGGCGGAGACCGTCTTCTCCTACTACGACGGCATCGACGCGCTCCAGCGCTACGGCGGTCCGCCCACGCCCATCGATCCGCTGCCCGCGCTCTGGCGCGGCGTGAGGCAAGCGCCCGCGTGGGAGCACGTCGACGCGACGCTTCGGCGGGTCGGGGCATCGGCGGTGCGCATCGGGCCGAACGCGCAGCTCGATCGCTTCCAGTTCACGCGCGTCGAGGTCGGTGCGCTCGATCTGCTGCGCCAGCGTCCGATGCGCGTCACCGACCTCGCGAGCTCCAAGGTCATCGGACCGAGCGTCGCGCAGCTGCTCGTCTACGTGCTGGTCATCACGAAGCAGGTCGAGCTGGTCGAGACGCCGTCGATGCGAGTGCCCGCCGCCGCGCCGGTGGCGCAGGCGCAGCAGCAGCAGCCGCAGCCGCAGCCGCAGCCGCAAGCCGCGCCGGTGGCCGGTGCGGTACCGCCGCCAGCTCAATCGGCGGGGCGCCTTCCGGCGGTCGGCAGCCAGCCGGGCCCGCCGAGCGCCGCGAGCGGTCAGGCGTTCGCGCGCGTGCAGCTCCAGGCCAAGCCGATCCAGCGTGCACCGCTCATCGTCGAGGAGGGCCCCGTCGCGCGTAGCGCCTCCGACGGACGCATCGCGAGCCCGCTGCCGCAGGTGATCCCGCTCCCGATCAACGCCGGCGCGGCGAGGGCGAGCGCAGGCGATCCTTCGTCGCCGTTCGCCGCGACGCAGGGGATCAACCCGACCATCCCGCTCGCCCCGCCCGCACCGGTGATCACCGGCATGACGCCGATCGGTCCCGACGCCGATCCCACGAGCGCGCTGAACATGTCGGTCGGCGGGCTCGGGCTCGACATCGGCGCGATGATCTCGACGACCATCCAGTCGTCGATGCCGCCGCCCATCAACACCCCGGATCAGGGCTTCGTACCCGGTCCTCCGCCGTCGCCGCCGATGGGTGCGGCTGCGGCTCAGAGCGGGTCGCTGCCGGGCGTGCCGCCTTCGTCGCCGAACATGTCGAGCGTGCCGGCGCCGCCGCCGAGCCAGCCTCCAGCGTCGCAGAGCCTCACGTCGGAGCAGAGCTCGCTCAAGCAGAAGATCCTCGAGCGCGCCCTCGCGATCTCGTCGCAGGACTACTTCCAGATGCTCGGCCTCGAGCGCGATGCCACCGCGGAGCAGGTGCAGAAGGCCTTCTTCGCTCTCGCCAAGGTGTGGCACCCCGACCGCCTTCCGCCGGCGCTGGTCGACGTGAAGGATGCGTGCAGCAAGGTCTTCACGCACCTCACCGAGGCGCAGGCCACGCTGCTCGATCAGGAACGGCGCGCCGAGTACATGACGCTCCTGAAGGACGGCGGCGCCACGCCCGACGATCAGGCGAAGATCCACGCGATCCTCGAGGCCGCGACCGAGTTCCAGAAGGCCGAGATCCTCATGAAGCGCAACGACAACGCGCAAGCCCACGAGCTCGCGCGGAAGGCGCATGCGCTCGATCCCGAGCAGGCCGACTACCTCGCGATGGTGACGTGGCTCGATGCCCAGAAGCCCGAGTGGGTGGGCCGCGAGAAGACCCTCGAGAAGATCGCCGTCCTCGATCGCTGCATCAAGCTGAACGCGAACTCCGAGCGCGCGTACTTCTGGCGCGGCATGCTCTACAAGCGCATCGACGACACGCCGAAGGCGATGAAGGACTTCAAGAAAGCCGCCGAGCTCAACCCGCGCAACCTCGATGCGATGCGCGAAGTGCGCCTCCACAACATCCGCGGCGGCCAGTCGAAGCCGCCGCCCGGCAACAACAGCAGCGGCAGCGGCGGGCGTCCGAGCCAGAAACCCGCCGCCCCCGAGACTCTCGGCGGGCTGTTCGGAAAGCTGTTCAAGAAGTAGGTGGAAGCGGCGTCACGCCATCGGCGGAGCGCCGCGTGCCTCGTCGCCGTGCTGGCAGCGCATCCGAGCTGCGGCGCGCGCAGCCTGCTAGGTCGGTGACGCGGGCTTCATCGGCATCATGCTCGGGCGCGCTTCGTTCTCGACGAGGTAGCCGAAGCGCTCCTTGAACTGCGCCGGCGTCATGTTCGCGGCGGCGGCCAGGTGCGCGAGCTCCACGCGATCCTCGAGGTCCTCCGCCTTGAGACGCAGCATGTAGCTACGCGCGATCTTGTAGCGGTCCGACGTGACGTCGACCATGCGCACGCGCATCCGTCCGGTGACGGGGTCCATGATCTGCGCGAACGGCACGGGCACGAAGCGACCGCGCTGGATGCTCACGAGCGCCTCGGTGCCGCCCTCGATGACGTGGCGCGCCGCGCAGTAGCCGAGGTCGCGCGTGTACTCCATGTCGAACGGGATGGGGTCGGCGCAGCGCACCTCGTACCCGATGTTCTTGGTGGAGATGGTGCCTTCGATGCCGAGCTTCGCGAGCTGCTTCTTCACGGCGGCCTTCACGAGGTTGCCGAAGTCGATCTCGGCGATGCGGATGTGACCGTGCGCATCGCGCTCGACGCCCTCGAGGCCTTCGATGTCGCTCGGCCGGATGTGCTCGACCAGGCCCTCGGCCAGCACGGCGACGCCGTCGGTGCGGCCCTGCGAAAGGCGCTTGATGATGGCGCTCGCGAGCGTGTCGACCACCTTCGAGAGCGCAACGGGATGCTCGAACTCCTCGGAGACGAGCGTGAGCGTCGCGCCCGCTGCCTTGCCGATGCCGAGCGCGAGGTGTCCGGCCTTCCGTCCCATCGCGACGACGAAGTACCAGCGTGACGTGGTCTTCGCATCGACCATCAGGTTCTTCACGATCTCCACGCCGATGTGGCGCGCGGTCTGGAACCCGAACGTGTAGACGTCCTGCGGGAGGTCGAGATCGTTGTCGATGGTCTTCGGCACGTGCACGACGCGGAGCGCTCCCTTGGAGGCCTTCGCGAGCTGCGAGGAGCTGAAGCAGGTGTCGTCACCGCCGATGGTGATCAGCATGCCGACGCCCAGGCGATCGAGCGTGTCGAGGCACTTCGCGAGGAGCTCGGGGCTCTTGGTCGGGTTCGCGCGCGAGATGCCGAGCATCGACCCCCCGCGAAAGTGGATGCGGCTCGTGTCGGCGATGGTCAGCGCAGTAACGCGCGACGTGTCGCCGTCGATGAGCCACTTGAAGCCGTCCTGGACGCCGAGCACCTCGACGCCGGAGAGGTTGGCGCGGATGGTGGCTGCGCCGATGACGCTGTTGATGCCGGGGGCAGGACCGCCGCCGACGAGGATCGCGAGCTTCTCGTTCATCAAGGGGACCGGCTCCAGACGCTGGGCCCCAAGGCTACACACGGCCCCGCGGCATCTCTAGCAAATGCGCTGCGGCATCCCTACCCTCACGCCCGTGACCACTCCGCTGATGAAGACGGTCCTTTCGCAACGCGTGCCCGGCGAGACGGCAAAGCCCTTCCTCGGCGCGATGAACTTCGGCAAGCGCACCACCGAGGCCGAGTCGAAGGCGATCCTGGCGCGCGCGCTCGAGCTCGGCATCGTCCACATCGACACCGCGAATGCATATGGCGAGGGCATCTCGGAGACCATCGTCGGCGACTCGCTCCGCGGCGGCGCGCGCGAGAAGGTGACCATCGCGACGAAGTGCGGCTTCGGTCGCGTCGCCGGAAAGCCCGAGGGCCTGAGCCACGCGCGCATCCTGGAGGCCGCGCACGCCAGCCTGAAGCGTCTCGGCACCGATCGCATCGACGTCTACTACCTGCACGTGCCCGATCACGACACGCCGATCGACGAGACGCTCGACGCGGTCGCCGAGCTTCTCGACAAGAAGAAGATCCTCGCGTGGGGCGTATCCAACTACGCCGCGTGGCAGGTCCTCGAGATGATGAACAAGGCCGATGCGCGCAAGATGGCGCGGCCGGTGATCGCCCAGCAGCTCTACAACGTCCTCCTACGCCAGCTCGACGTGGAGTACTTCCCCTTCGCGCGCGCCTACGATCTCCACACCACGGTCTACAACCCGCTCGCCGGCGGACTCCTCTCCGGCAAGCACTCTCGTGACGGCTCGACGCAAGGCGGTTCGCGCTTCGACAAGAATCGCCTTTATCAAGGCCGCTACTTCACCGACGTCATGTTCGATCGCGTCGATGCGCTCACCAAGCTCGCCGGGGCCGAGAAGATGAGCGTCCTCGAGCTCTCGTACGCCTGGCTGGCGGGCGCGCCCGGCGTCGACAGCATCCTGCTCGGACCGGCCTCGGTCCAGCAGCTCGAGGAGGGCGTTGCCGCCTGCGCGCGGCGCCTCACACCCGAGGTGCGCGGGCTCGTCGATGCGCGCTACCGCATGTGGCTCGGCTCCGACACGACCTACGTACGATGACCGAGTTCTCGGACGCGAAGCTCGACGAGGCCGTAGCGCACTACCGGGTGCATGGGTGGGCACGGCTCGGGAAGCTGGCCGACGAGGCGACGCTCGCGCCGCTGCGCGCCCGCGCGGACGCGATCATGATGGGTGAGGTCACCTACGACGGTCTCTTCTTCCAGCACGACTCCGAGACCGGGCGGTACGAGGACCTCTCCTACGGCCAGGGCTGGAAGGGACCTTCGCTCGAGTATCGCAAGGTGGAGAAGCTCGAGAAGGATCCGCTGTTCTGGTCGTGGCTCGCGAGCGATGCGTTCCGGCGTGTCGCGGCGCGCGTCTACGCGACCGACAGCGGCGTCGCGCTCTACCGCGCGTTCCTCATGAACAAGCATGCCGGCGGCGGTACCAACCTGCCGTGGCATCAGGACGGCGGGAATTTCTGGGGCCTCGATCGCGATCCGGTCCTCCAGATCTGGACGGCGCTCGACGACGCCCCCGAGGACGGCGGCTGCCTCGAGGTCGTCGACGGCACCCATGCGGCGGGCCTCGCGACGCCGCTCGGCGGAGTCGTCCCGAGGGACCATGTCGAGCGAAGGGACGCGGAGCGGGACGCCCTCAAGCTGCCGGTCGAGGCCGGCGAGGTCATCATCCTTCACAACCATCTGTGGCATCGCTCCGGGCGAACGAGCCTGGGAAAGCCGCGTCGCGCGCTGAGCGTTTGCTACATGGATGCCGCGACGCAGTGCCGCCGCAAGAAGCGTGCACCCCGCAGCTTCGTGCGGGTCTGGTAGCGAGCGCCCCGGGGTTTTCCCCTCGATTTCGCGGTTCGAGCCCGCGCGTGGTAGCATTTCGACAACGTGATCCGAGGCCGCATTCTCGTGATTGACGGCGACGAATGGCTCGGTCGCCTGCTGGGTCGCGCGCTCCAGGAGAAGGGCTTCGTGACCGACTTCTGCGACCACGCGCAGAGCGGCTTCCAGAGGGCGTGCGACACGGTCCCGGACGCCATCGTCTGCAGCGTCGTGCTGCCCGACATCGACGGCTTCTGGGTAGCGAGGCGTATCCGCACCGAGGTCGGTCCGGTCGCGAAGGCGCCGATCCTCCTCGTCGGTGACATCGCCGACAAGGACGCGCGCGTGCAGGGCCTCCAGGTCGGCGCGGACGTCGTGCTCGAGCGTCCCGTCACGAACGAGGAGATCGTCGCCCAGGTCGAGGCGCTCGTCGCGATGGCGCGCCGCTTCCGTGGCGACATCCCGGATGACCAATCCGCGCCTTCACTGGCCGCGGCGTTCCGTGGAGATCTGTCGAACTTTCCGCTCGCGAGCGTCCTCATGATGCTCGAGATGGAGCGTCGGACCGGCAGCCTCGAGGTGGTCTCGGGCTCGGGCAAGCGCGCGATGCTCGTGCTGTCGACCGGGCTCTTCGCATCCACGGAGATCGGCGGCGAGGCGCGGCCTGCGCTCGACGTGCTCCGCGACGTCCTGTCATGGCGCAGCGGTCGCTTCGCGTTCCGTCCGCGTGACGTGGCCTCGTTGCCGCCGCCGAAGGGCTCGGTCGGCGCGCTGGTGCTGGAGGCGATGCGCCTCGAGGACGAACGCAACAACGCGGCTTCGTAGCGCCGGAAGGCGCCGGGAGCGCAGCCGTCAGCCGCCTGCGTCCCAGAGCGCGTAGATGATGCTCCAGGACATCGCGAGCAGGATCGCGAAGATGACGAGCACGACGGCATCGAGCTTCCTCAGCGCGCGCTGGCTGGTGACGATGCCCCATCCCATCGAGAACGAGTGGAGCCCGTTCGCGAGGTGGTACGCGACGCCGAGCGTACCGAGCACATACACGACGAGCGTCGGCGGATTGGTCCGCATCTCGTGAGCAATATCGGCAAAGGCCTCGCCGCGGCCGGTCGTGATGCGCGGATGCAGCAGCGCCAGCCAGATGTGCGCGCCGAGAAAGAGCAGAACGCCGATCGCGCTGAGGCGCTGCAGCGTGTACTTCAGGTTCCCGTACAATTTGTACGTTGTAACGTTCGGCTGGACCGTGACGAGACGGCCGATGCCCCAGATGGAGTGGAGCACGAGCGGGAGCAGCGCCACTGTCGACGACGCGAAGAAGGCGATCGGATGACGGTACTCCGTCACGTCCGCTTGCCATGCGGCGCTGCCCTTGAACGCCGAGAGGTTGTTCCACAGATGGGCGATCGTCCACACCCCGAGGGGAACGACGGCGAGGAGCGACCCAAGGCGCGAGCGCATGAAGCTACGCGCGGACGGCGTTGTCGGACGATCGATGTGGGCAGCGGCGGGCATTGTTCCTTCCTCTAGCCCGTTTCTAGGGCCAGCTTCCAGCGAATGACAAGGCGCGGCAGAAAAGCCGTCAGCGATAGGGCGGCTGCGTGCAGGATCGAGAGGCACGGGACAGCGGACGACGTGCCCTTCATCGACGCGGTAGCCGAGGTGCGCGTGGGGGAGATCCATCGCGAACGCGTCGCTCCGGCCTCGTGCGGAGCGGCGTCAGGCGGGTCGCTCTGATCGATGGCGGCCATGAGTTTGTCGCAACCGGCGCCCGTCACGCCGAGGACCCCGACGAGCGCCAGCAAAGCTGGTCGAGGTCGGTGAGCGCATCGCCGATTCGTACACCGCGTGGGACCCCTGCGGTAGCCTCGTCGGATACGCTGGTCGTGGATGCGACGCGGTCTTCCTCTTCTGTCACGGCTTCCGTCACGGCGCTTCGCCGCGCTTGCCTGTGCAGCGGTGAGCACGGTTGCGGCCGAGAGAGCGGCGCGCGGCGAAGGATTGCTCGCGCACGACACCGTCGAGGGCAGCGCCATCGACGTGATGGATCTCGTCGCGCCCGGCGGAAAAACGGAGAGCGTCGCGTTCACCGAGCTCGGCAAGGCGCGGGCTCCCGCCACGTACACGCTGCGAATGACTACCGCGGGCGAGGAGGTGCGCATCCCGCACTGCAACGGACGCGGCGCGGTCACCGTCGACGGCACGCTGCGAGACAAGGGCTCGAAGGGACCGCTCATCGTTCATCTCGGCGGCGACGGCTTGCACGACGTTCGCTTCGACGTTGCGGTGAGCGCCTACGAGAAGCGCATCGCATGCGGTGAGCGCGTGCGCGTCGGAGCGCTGACACGCTCGCTCGAAGGGCTCACGCTCCTGCGGTTCTCGAGCCCCCACGCGCATCACGGTCCCGCCGCACCCGCCGCCGGCGAGGCTGCGGTCTTCGTGCCGCGCGGCCACGACGCCAAGAAGGCGGGAGCGCTCCTCGTCGGCGTGCATCCCTGGAACGGCGGCCCCTGGACCTACGCGGCCTATCGCGAGCTGCTCGAGGAGGCCCAGGCGAAGGACGTCGTGCTGCTCATGCCGAGCGGTCTCGGCAACTCGCTCTATGTCGAAGGCGCCGAGGACGAGGTCATGCGCGCCGTCGACGCGCTCACCGCGGAGGTGGCCGTCGATCCGCAGCGCGTGTCGCTCTGGGGAGCATCGATGGGCGGGCAGGGTGCGACCACCATCGGCTGGCACCGGCCCGATCGCTTCGCCTTCGTCACGAGCTACTTCGGCGACGCCAAGTTCGATCGCGCGACCTACGTCCGCAACCTGCTGCCCACCGAGGACAGCGCGCATCGCATCAACCCGCTCGACGTCGTCGACAACGCTCGTCACGTCCCCACGTGGCTCATCCACGGCGAGGACGATCACACGTCGCCCATCGTGCAGAGCGTGATGCTCTTCGATGCGCTGAAGAAGCGTGAATTCAAGGTCGATTTCGATCGCGTGCCCGCCATGGGTCACGAAGGACCACTGGTCGTCCGGTTCATCCGGCGCGTCGTCGATCGCGCCGCCGACGCGCAGGCGCCGCGGTTCCCCGCCCACGTGACGTTCCGCAGCGTCCGCTCTATCGACAGCCAGGCTTATGGCGTTCGCATCGTGCGCGCCGGCGAGAAGGACGCGTACGTCGACATCGAGAAGCGCGACGACGGTGTCCACGTTCTTCGCCGCACCGAGGGCGTCGTAGAGATCGTCCTGCGACCCGGGGCGCTCGGGGCTCGTGAAGGTGAGCGCGTGATCACGGAGCCCGGCGTCTCGGTCAACGTGCGGTGGGGACCATGAACCGATGGCGATGAAGCCCGACACGATGAAGCGACTGCGGTCGGTGCTCAAGGTCGGCGCGCCGCTCGTCGCGATCCTGACGTTGATGATCGGGCTGCGCATCGGCGCCGGCGAAGCTGTGCGCGCGGCGGTGGTCTTCGGCGCACCTCCCGGTCACCCCGCGCCCGACGGCAAGACGCGGCTGGCCTGGCAGATCCTCACCTTCGTCGACGATCGCGGGGTGAAGGAGACCGTGCCCGTCGCCGGGCTGTCGGTGATCGCGCGCTCGAAGGGCCACGAAGCGCGCTGGAGCGGCGCGAGCAACGGCGACGGGATCGCTGAGATCGCGCTCGAGATGGAGGGCCTCGCATTCGGCGATCCCATCGAGCTCGAGGTGCGCGCCGCAGA
Source organism: Polyangiaceae bacterium (assembly GCA_043747665.1). Lineage (GTDB taxonomy): Bacteria > Myxococcota_A > Polyangia > Polyangiales > Polyangiaceae > Labilithrix. The sequence goes on from JAYTOQ010000949.1 coordinate 10,265, forward strand.
CGATAAGGCGCCGCTCGCGAAGGGCACCGCGACGTGGGGCGAGCGGAAGGAGGATCGCTCTACGAGCACCGCGAACGGCGGCTATGCGCGGCCCACCGTGCGCAACGGCATCGTGGGCCTCGACGTGGTGGTGGAAGGCGAACGCCTCATTGCCGGGTTTCCGACGTCGGTCTGGGTGCACGCGACGACGCCGCCGGGGATGGCGAATGGTGGCTTGCCGATCGAGGCGGATCCCGAGCCGGGGCTGCTCGTCGCGAAGGACCGGACCACGACGTGTGGCGCTGGGTGGGCGGAGCTCGCGATGACCGCGCAAGCGCACGTCACCGGATCTGCATTCATGGCGTATCGACCGAAGGCCGGCAGCGAGGCGGACGCGGACGCGGGCGCGGGCGCGGGCGCAGGCGCGGGCGCAGGCGCAGGCGCGAGCGCGGATGCGGGACGCGAAGGAGGGGCGGGGGCCGGGGGCCCGCATCCCGTCGGGCGCTGGTTCGGGGCTCTGCCCGTCGCGGCCGGCGCGTTCTACGTCAGCGTGCCTCGGACGCTCGAGGCGAACAAGGCCGCGACGGCGGTGCTGATCGCGCCCAATCCGCGCGACGTGGTGTACGCCGAGCTCGACGATACGCGCGGCCGCGTCGTCGCTGGCGCGCTCGCCGTGAAGACGGAGAGCGGCGACCCCACGCCTCGCGCACGGTTCGAGCTGCCGCCGCTGGCCGCCGGCGTTTACTGGCTCGTCGTCTCGGGTGAGCCGCGTGGCGCCGAGCACATGGCGGGCGCCGCGGTATCACGGACCATCCTCGTGGGCGACCAGCTCGGCGTGGACGTGCATGATGCATGCAATGTCGGACCATGGCTCGCTCAGCGTCCTGCGACAGGCTTCCCGCGCTGGCTCGCGCTCGATGGCCTACCGGTGCGCAGCGCCGAGAACCGCTCGCGTCATCTCCTCGGGCTGCTCATCGGCGTGCTCTCGCTGCTCGCCGCCGGTATCCTCGAGACCCTGCTGCTCGTCGCCGCCTCGCGCGAGGCGCGCGTGTCGCTCCAGCTCGCGGAGCTCGATGAGGACGATCCCTCCGCCGCCAAGGTCACGGCGAAGACGCCCGGCGGCGGCCTCGTCGTCGCGGTGCTCATCGTCGTGATGGGCCTCGCGCTCCTGGCGGTGCTCCTGATCGCCAAGGGGTGATCGCGAAGGGCGGACCGCGAAGGGCGGACCGCGACGCGGCTCAGCCGAGGAGGATCTTGGCGTCAGCGTCGAGCGACTCGTCGCAGATCAGATCCACGCCGTTTTTTGCGAAGCGCCGTGCGGCGGCCGCCGGCTTGGCGTGGTCATCGTGCTTCTTCGAGCGCGTGGCCTCGCGCACGAGGAAGCCGAGCTCGAGCGCGCGACCGAGGGTGAGCGCCAGGCGTCGCGCGCCGGCCTCGACCGTGTGCGGTCCGCCCTCCATCGTCTTCATGAGCCAGGCCTGCGCGTGATCGACCGCGCGGACCGCTGCCTCGGCGGCGGCCTTGAGCGACGGATCGGCGCCCTCCACCGACGCATGCACCTCGCGCGCGATGGGCTCGAGCGAGCCGAGCTTGGCGAGCGCGCGAAGAAGATCGAGCGAGAGCACGTTGGTCGTTCCCTCCCAGATCGGCAGCACCTGCGAGTCGCGAAGCAAGCGTGGAAGACCGGTGTCCTCGATGTAGCCGGCGCCTCCGAAGGACTCGAGCACCTCGCTCGCGATCATCACGGCTTGCTTGGCGGTGGTCAGCTTGACGATGGGCGTGAGCAGGCGAAGCAGCGCTGCTTCGTGCTCGTTCAGCTCGCCCGCCTCGTCCTTGCCGAGCAGCTCGACGGCGCGGAAGGTGAGGAGGAACGCGCCCTCGAACTCGGCCTCGAGCGACGCGAGCGTGTCGACGTGCAGGGGCTTCTGGTCGAGCGGCGCGCCGAACGCCACGCGGCGCTTCGCGTAGTCCTTTGCGAGCGCAAGGCCGTGGCGCATGCCGCTGATCGCGCCGACGGCGTTCCACGTGCGCGTGATGCTGAGCATCGGCGTGATGTTCCTGATCCCGTCCTTCAGGCCGATGACGGGGATGGCGAGCGCGCCGTCGAGCGTGAGCTCCGCGGTCGGCACCATGCGCGTGCCCAGCTTGTCCTTCAGGCGATTGACCTGGATGCCGTTCATCGAGCCGTCGGAGCAACGGACCTCGACGTAGAAGAGCGCGAGCCCGCTGCCGCCGGGCGGATTGCCCTCGGGTCGCGCGAGCGTCAGCGCCATCTGCGACGTGGTCGCGGAGCTGAACCACTTCGTACCGTGGAGGCGCCACTCGTCGCCCTGCTGCTTCGCGACCGTCTCGCAGATCGCGACGTCGGACCCGCCGGTCCGTTCGGTCATCCACTGGCCGCTGGTCCACGCGTCGTCGGGATTCCGGCTCGTGAGCCGTGGCACCGCGCGGTCGATCAAGGCCTGGTTCTTCGAGGAGATCAGCGTGCGCGCGGCGCCGTCGGTCATGGCGAGCGGGCACGAGTAGACGTGCCAGGCGCTGTCGATGAGGTACACGAGCGAAAACTGGTGCACCCGCGAGTGAGACCCGTTCTTGCGCTCGTACGCGGTGCCGACCATGCCTTTCTCGGCGGCGATGCGCGCTGCGCGCTTCCAGAGCGGAGAGAGCTCGATGCGATCGACGCGATGGCCCCAGGCATCCCACTGCTCGAGACGCGGCTCGTCGAGGCGCTGCTCGATCGACTGGCGATAGAGGTCGCCTCCCGCGAGCTCACCGACTTCGTCGAGCTCGGGCTCGATGCGCGCGAGGACGTCGGCGGGCAACGTGTTCCGGAGGTAGCGGCGCAGCACGTCGTCGGCCGCGTACTGATTTCCGAGCGCGGGGGGCGATTGATAGAAGGCCATCGCGCCAAACTGTAATCCCGCGCAGCGGAACGCGCGAGGGTCACTCGAGGACGAGCGTGCCGAACGACTCCGGAACGTGGAAATTCGGCTTCGCCGTCCTGGTGGGGCTCCAGGCGAGGTAGAGGCGCGGCGCTCTTCCCTCCATGCGGTAGAGCGCGAAGGGCAGCCGTTTTCCGCTCTCGAGCGCGCTCACGATCTCGGGCGCCCGCAAGGCCATCTCGATGGTCGCGCGATGCCGCTCACGATCCACCTTGGTCATGATCTCGGGTCGGCTCGACCACGCGATGTCGCTCTTGCTGGTCTTCCGATCGACGCCGAGGTCGAAGAAGTGGCCGAGCGGTCCGACCTCGATCTCGTAGTAGCGGGTGCGCACGGCAGGGTCGGGCGTGAAGAAGAGCTCGACACAGTCTTCCTCGTAGAGCTTCTCGCGCTCGGTCTTCACCGGGCGCGAGGCATCGACCTCGATGCCGGCGCCTTCGAGCTCCCACACCACGTAGAGCGCGCCCTTCGACCACGCGGCGCGCACGCGCGTGGTGGTCTTCGTCTTCGCGCCGCTCCAGTCTGTATCGAACGACGCCGGCGTCGCGTCGTTCCACTTCGTCTCGACGACGCCGTCGATGGCAAGCGCGCCGTCGTCGACGTGCTTCGCGTGCAGGACCGGGCGCACGTCGACGGGCGCGGAAGCGGGCGCAGGCCCGGGCGCGGAAGCGGCGCCCGTGTCCGGAGCGCGCGCGTCGGAGTGCAGCGAGAATCCGCTCATCGACACGAAGTGAACGGGCCGGCGCGAAAGGAGCAGCGCAGCGCCGTCACCGACGACGACCGGAGCAGCGATGTCGACGCCGAAGCGCTTCGCCGCGGTCTCGATCAGCGGCGACGTCCTGTGCCCACCGAGCTCGCGCGCGAGGTCGGCGTTGTCCCAGAGGCCGAGAAAAGCTGCTCCGACGCGATCGACGAGGATCGGGTTGGTGCCGCCGATGGCGACGTTCTCCGCCGACGACCAGCGCTTTCCGAAGCCGTCGCCGCCCATGCCCGGCGCCGCCTCGGCGAGCACCACGTCCGGGCTCGCCACCTCGAGGACGTCCGTCATGCGCTCGGCGAAAACGTGCAGGCTGTCGAGGTACGCCTTCTGGCCTGCCTCCTTGTCCCGGGGCAGCAGCTTCAGCGCGTCGGCGAGCTCCTTGTGCATGCGCCACTTCTGGTTGAACGCCGGCGAGGCGTCGGAAAGCATCACCACGCCCTGCCCGCCCTTGATGGCCATGGAGGTGACGCCGAAGCGATGCGCCTTCACCTTGGGCGCGGAGATGAAGAGGCCGTGCTCGAGATGCTCGGCGAGGATCTTCGCCATGAGCAGCGTCGGCGCATGGGTCTTCTCCATGCCGTGCACCGCGAGGGGCTTGCCGGGCTGATCGCCCTCGACGTCGAAGACACCATCGTCGTCCATCGCGACGAGCGGCACGTTCTCCTCGCGGGTCATGGCCTGGTACCCGGAGACCTCGACGAGATGCTCCCAGTCCTTGTGCTTCGCGCCCCAGCCCTCGGCGACGGTGATCCTCTCGTGACCCCTTAATTTTAGGCACTTGATGATGCCGCGCACGAATTCGGGGTCGGTGATGCGGCCGCGAACGCCGTCGTCGCCGCCGTTCGTCTTCGGATCCTTGAACCACTCGAAGCCGCCGAGGTTCGGCTTGATGAGGATGGGAGTGTCCCTGGGTCTCTGCGGAACCACCTGGTTGCAGAGGCGCTCGCCGAGCTCCCGCGCAGTTCCGCCGACCAGCATCGTGACGGGCGAACGATCGGCAGCGAGCCGCGCATGGTTCCGCGCGCGGAATGCGTTGCCGTCGACCGCGCCGGACGCCACGACGGCGGGGCCCGCATCCCAGCTCCCCGATGCGTTCGACATCACGTCGGTAGCAGATGGAACGACGGCCGCCGCGCTGGTCGCGGGCAGAGGAGGCGAAGCCGAAGTCGAAGCCGCCGGAGGTGGCGAGGGGGGCGAGGGGGGCGCGTCCGGCGCGTCCTTCCGCGGACAGGCCGGCAGGCTCGAGGCAGCGAGGAGAGCGCCGGCCACCAGCAGCGCGCGACGGATCGTCATGAAGAGGATGGTATGCTCGGATGGTGGGGACGCCGGAAAACCGGTTCGGCGAGGTGCTCGCCTCGAAGTACCGCCTCGAGGATCTCCTCGGTAGCGGCGGCATGGGGCACGTCTATCGCGCGCTCGACGAGCACGGCGGTGGGCTCGTCGCCATCAAGGTACTTCGCATAGAGCACGCCGAGAACGCTCAGGTCGTCGATCGCTTCCTGCGTGAGGCACGGGCCGCAAACCTCGTGAAGCATCCGAACGTCGTGCAGGTGCTCGACGTCGGCAAGGAGGCCGACGGCACGCCGTTCCTCGTGCAGGAGCTGCTGGTCGGCGAGGACCTCGCGCACCTGGTCGCGCGCCGTGGCGGCAAGCTGCCCGTCGAGGAGGCGTGCGATCTGTTGCTGCCCGTGATCGATGCGGTGGCCGAGGCCCACGCGCACGGCGTCGTGCACCGCGACATCAAGCCGGAGAACGTCTACCTCGCGAACGGGCCGCGCGGTCCCATCCCGAAGCTGCTCGACTTCGGGATCTCCAAGGTGCGCGCCCCCGACCTCCAGGCGACCGAGGTCGGCATGTTGATGGGCACGCCGGCATACATGGCTCCCGAGCAGGTGCAGGGCGCACGCGATGCCGACGCGCGCAGTGACGTGTGGGGGCTCGGCGTCATGATGTTCGAGCTCATCGCTGGCCGCATGCCGTTCGACGCGCAGGATCTCGCGACGCTGTTCATCGCGGTCGCGACGAGGGATGCGCCGTCGCTCCTCGACGTGAAGGCCGAGGTCACGCCTGCCATCTCGCGCGTGGTCGAGCGGTGCCTGCGTCGTCGACCCGACGATCGGTATCCGAGCGCCGCCGAGCTCGGTCGCGATCTGCGGCACGCGATGGAAGGGAGCGACCTCGAGGCGACCGGGAAGCGCTCGATCCCGCCGCAGGCGCTGGCATTCGCGGCCGCGGCCGCGGCCGTCGTGCCCGACCTGATCATCCCGCGCGCTCCGGCGGCACCGCAGATCCCGTCGCTCCCGACGCCCATCGACGTCAGGGGCGCAACGGCGTTCGCGACGTCCGCTCCGGCGCGAGCGTCACGGCTCGCGCCCGATGCGGCGCTCAGCGGCGTCGGCCTCGCGCCCGGCCCGTCATCCATGAAGCCCGCCGGCACGCACCAGGGCTGGGGCGTGCGTCCGCCACGCGACGTCGCAGGCATGACCGCCGTCGTCGGCATGGCGGTGGTGGGTCTCGTCGCCATCCTCGGCGCCGGCCTCCTCATGCAGCTCGCTCACCGTCCCGAGGGATGGCCGATCGCGCATTTCGCCTTCGCGCCCTCGCAGGGCGTCGCGATCGGAGCACACGGCGCGATGGGCCTCGTCGTCGTCGCCGTCGGCCTGACGTACGCTTGGCGCGGCGTTCGCCACTGGCGCGGCGAGCTCGCGGGCGGACCGCCGAGCGCGATCTTCAACGCCGTCATCGCGGCCGGGGCGTTCTTCGCGGCCATCGAGATCGTGTCCGCCATCTACTGATTCGCAACGGTGATTCGCGACGG
>JAYTOQ010000950.1:0-2414 GCA_043747665.1 Polyangiaceae bacterium
CCGCAGTACTGCTTCACGCTGTCGAAGCACGAGAGGCCCCAGAACGTGTCGCAGCAGTACGAGTCGGCGGCGCAGACCTTCATGGTGCAGTCGTCACATGCCTGACCGAGCTTCTCGCCGGCCGTGCAGACGTCGTGCGTGCACGTGCCAGGAATGAGCGGCTTGCCCGAGTCGCCGCCGTCGGTGCCGCCGCCGGCGTCGTCGCCGCCGCCGCCGTTCGGATTGCCGCCGGTGCCGGTGCCCGTTCCGGTACCGCCGGTGCCGGGGTCGTTCTCACCGAAGCACGACTGCGGGTTGGCGGGCACGGGGGGAGGCAGCGGGAACGGTCCGGCGATCGTGCACGTCGCCGTGGGCCCACCCGGGTACGGATACGTCGTGTCGTACTGCTGGAGCGTGTTGATGTCGAAGAGGGTGCACTCCTTCTTCCACTTGTAGAGGCCGAAGAGGTCGACCTTGGCGAGGACCTTGGCCGACATGCCGGCCTCGACGTCGCCGTGGACGAGCGCTTGCGTGACGCCCGCGGCGTCCTTGCCTCCACACGTCTCGGAGGCGCCCATGCCCGCGTACGCGCTCGCCGTGAGCTCCGCGGTGGCGACGCCGAAGAACTTCAGCTGGAACGTCGGGCTAACCGTGCAGTATGCACGCGCCATCCCTTCCTTGGTGTATTCGGGCGGCATTGGCGTGAACGTCGCGCTCTTGTCGAAGCTCGGCGTGAGCTTGCCGCCCGCGTACGAGAGACCCGCGGTGATGGAGCCGCTCGCCGTTCCGCCGACCTTCGCCTCGACCGGCGCGGTGAAGGCGAAATCGCAGTTGATGGTGGCCGTGTAGTGCGCGCTCGCGGGCAGGCTGATGCCTCCGAGCCCGATGCTCCCGAGGTTCACGTCGTACTCGGCGAGCGTCTTCGAGAACGATTTGGTCAGCGGCTTGCCCGCGAGCATCGCCGCGCGCGCCGCGTCGACCGAGGGATCGAACTTCACGCCTGCGGCAAGGACCAGCTTCGCCTCGAGCTTTCCCGTGGCGCTGACCTTGAACGAGTTGAGCTTCAGGAACCCGACATCGGCGTCGAATGCGTAGCTCGGAGAGAAGCCGAGGGTGCCGGTCTCGATGCCCGCGTACACGATGTACGGGACCGGCATGCCGTCGGAGCCCATGGCGGTGTCGTTGATCTCGAAGAGCTGCTTGCCGCTGTAGTCGAGCAGCTTGATGGTGGTGCCGCCCTTGCCCTGCGGATGCAGCGCGGCCGCCGACGCGGTCGAGACCGGGCCGTCCATGGTGAGGTCGGGTACGTCGAGCGTGGTGTGGACGACGAGCGAGTCCACCGCCTCCTGGAGCGTGGCGGCCGCGGTCATCACGACTGTGCCTTCCGCAGCCTGGCTCACCGACGTCACGCGACGGAGGAAGCCCTCTGGGTTTCTGCCGGAGGTGCCGGGCTTCTGTCGATCGGAGAGCAGGATGTCACCGGGCTTGTGCGCGGCGAGCGCGGCGTACGACGACGCGGGAAACACCACGCGGTCGGCCCGGACGTCGGCGACGTCGGCGAGCTCGGCGGTGAGCGCGCTCGTTCCCTGGTGCAGGGTGATGACCCCGGCGGCGGAGCCGTTGGCCGAGCTGTAGGCGGCGGGCGCATCGGCTCCGCTGCTGCAAGCGACGACGGCGAAGGTACCTGTGCACGCGAGCAAGAAGGCCGCGGTCTTCAATTTCATTCTTTGCCTTGGGTGATGCGAGTGATGCGAAACGAGAGAGAGGCCTGTGCGCCGCTTGGCTCAGCGCTCGAGGAGCGCGCTGGACGATTCGTCGGCGTTCTTGCGCGCGCTCTTGCCGAGGTTCCGGTACCCGACGGCCGCGAGGAACATGATCGCGATGATCAGCAGCGCGTACTCCACCATCGTCGCGCCACGCATGACGCCGAGCTTGTTGCGGAAACGGGTGGGCTCCATGGTTGTTGTCTCATACGCAACGGCCGTACCTGCGCTTCCGCCCACGGCATCCGAGTCCGCCGCCACGGCTTTTACAGCGTATGACGAGCGAGCTCGAGCGCAAGCGCGGTGGCGACGTGGTCCATCGAGGCCCCAGGTCCGCCGGCTAACCGTCGATCCACGCGCAGCGGCGCGGCACGCGGACAAAACCGGGGCGGTAGCTCCGCAGTTTGGCTTAGGATCGGCGTCGCGACATGGTGAAGAAAAAGGTCTCCCTCGGGAGCAGCCCGGACCTCGAGGCGGATGGTCGAGGCGCAGCGGGCGACGCCGTCCTCCCCGCCCACCGCGCGGCGACGATCGACGTCCTCGAGCTGTTCTTCAATACGGGGATCATCCTCCACGACGTGGCCATGCCGCGCGGGTTGCCGGACACGGTGTCGAGCTTCATCGTGATGCAGCCTGGCGGCGGAGCGGCGGGAGGAGCGGGAGCGGGAGCGG
>JAYTOQ010000951.1:0-4303 GCA_043747665.1 Polyangiaceae bacterium
GCATGAGCCATTCCGCGGTCCGTGCGGAGGGACCGCGCGTTCGACTATGACGGTCGCATGAAGCAGCTTCGTCCGGGCGTGTCCGCCCTCTTCTCGTCCTTCTGCGCTGCGGCGCTCTTCGTCTCGGCGGCGTGCAGCTCCGGCAACACCGCGCCCCTCGCCGACGGCGGCACGGGCACGAGCGGAGGAGGCGGAGGACAGAGCTGCGAAGCGGCGCCCGTGCTCGGCAAGGCGGACTTCTGCAAGGCATGCACGCTGTCGCCGAACGCGAGCCCCAACGCGTGCCGCGCCCCGCGCACGATCAGTGCATGTTGCACGTATGTGCAGCCGCCCACGCAGGAGCTCGTCCGCGGAACGGGGCTCAACCTCCACTCGTCGAGCGACCCCACCATCAACCTCGGCTGCCTCGACACGCCCGGCGAGCTCGGTACGTCGAAAAACGTCACGCTCAACGGGTTCCTGCGCGTCTTCTCGAGCGGTGGTGACTCGGCGGGCGTCAGGATCGAGATCTTCAGGGAGGGCACCCTCGGCGCCCTCGGCGCGCTCGTCGACGGCGCGGTCATCACGACGAGCGACGACGCGAAGAACCCGCCGCTCATGCCGAAGCCGGACTGGCTGAAGAAGTGTCCGCAGGGCGGCTGCACCTTCCGCGGCTTCTCCTACAAAAACGTCCCCACCGAGACGCCGCTCATCATCAAGACGTCCGATGCCGGTGACGGCTCGTCGTGGGCGCAGTTCTACGACTACAACGTCTTCTTCGCGAACGGCGCCGTCGTGACCGGCGACATCGTCAACTACGACCCCTCTGCGGTCGCCGCGACCGACATCAACACCGTCGCCTCCGCAGCCGGCGGCTTCACGCCGGCGCCTGACAAGGGACTCATCGCCGGGGAGGTCCACGACTGCGGGGACGTGCGTCTCTCCGGCGCCACCGTCGACACCGATGTCGCGCACCAGGGCGACATGTTTTACTTCGGCGAGAACGAGTCGGATCCTCTGCCCGACAAGTCGCGCGGCTCGCTCGGCACCAGCAAGCTCGGGCTCTTCGGCACGCTCAACGTCGCGACCGGCACTCCGATCAAGATCAGCGCCGTCGGCAAGCAGAACGGGCAGACCATCCTGCTCGGCACGTACACAGTCCAGACGTTCCCCGGTGCAGTCACGGCGCTGAGCTTCCGCGGCCGTCGTCCGTGGCAGAAGTAGCGAGAGACGGCTCGACACCGACCCGAGACACGCTCTTCGGGGGGCGCGTCGCGCTCGCGCAGCCCGCGCGCGGGCGCGGCTATCGCGTCAACATCGACGCGGTCCTCCTCGGCGCGTTCGCGGCCGGAGCCCTCGGTGAGCCGCGACGTGCGCGACGTGCGCACGCCGCGTTCGATCTCGGTGCTGGCGTCGGGGCGGTGGGGCTCACGCTGCTCCATCTCGATGCCGCAGCGCACGTCACCATGCTCGAGGTCGACGCGGCGCTCACCAGGCTCGCCGTCGAAAACGCCACGGCAAACGGCTGGACCGAGCGCATCGACGTGGTGCGCGGCGACGTGACCGACGCCACGGTCGTCCCCGCAGGCGCCGCCGATCTCGTGGTGTGCAATCCGCCCTACGTGGAGCCCGGTCGAGGCCGCGCGCCGTCTGCCGCGAGCGCTCGCGCCCGCAGCGGATCGCTTGCCATATTCCTCGACGCGGCCCGGCGCCTGGCGGGTCGTCGCGCGCGGATCTGCCTGATTTACCCGGCGATCGAGGCGACGACGCTCCTCCTCGAGCTCCGCGCGCGAGGACTCGAGCCGAAGCGTCTCCGGCCGGTCCATGGCCGCGCAGGTGACCGCGCGCGCGTCGTGCTCGTGGAGTGCGCGACGGGGCGCCCCGGCGGTCTCGTCATCGAGGCGCCGCTCGTCGAGACAGCGGACGACGCGCCGGCTATCCTCTTCAGACGAGGATGATCGTTTCAAGGCCACGCCTCGCCTCCGCTGCGTTGGTGCTCGCCGTGCTGACGGCGGACGTCGCTGCGAGCGCGGCGCCGCCAGCCGTGCCGCCGGCAACGCCCGTCGTCGATCCCGCGGCCGGCGACAAGGGCATGGCCGAGGCGCTCTTCCGGGCCGCGAAGGATCTGCAGGCCGAAGGCAAGGTCGCCGAGGCGTGCGCCAAATACGTCGAGAGCCATCGCCTCGATCCAAAGCCCGGCACCATCCTCAACGTCGCGACGTGTCACGATCTCGAGGGCCGTACGGCCACTGCGTGGGCCGACTATGCCGAGGCCGCCACGTTCGCCGCGCGCGCCCACCAGACCGATCGCGAGAAGCTCGCTCGCAGCAAGGTCGAAGAGCTCGGCAAGCGCCTGTCGTACGTCACCTTCCGCTTTCCCGAGGTGAAGGATCTCATCGTGCTCCTCGACGGCAAGGCGCTGACGCCCGCCTCTGCCGGAACGCGCGTGCCGATCGATCCCGGTGACCACGACCTCGATGCCCGCGCCCCCGGCAAGGCGGCGTGGACGACGCGCGTGAAGATCGGTCCGGGCCCTGGCGAGCGTACCGTCGTCGTGCCGGTGCTGGCCGACGACGGCGCGCCGACCGCGGGGCCTCCGCCGCCCCCGTCGGCGAGCCCCGATGGTGGTGGCTCGGCACGCGACGGCGGCGCGCAACGCGCGGTAGGCTGGGTCGCGCTGGGCGTCGGCGTGACAGGCCTGGCCGCCGGCACGGTCTTCGGCGTGCGTACGCTCTCGCAGAAATCGACCGTCGACGAGCACTGCGCCGGGTCGCGCTGCGATGACGCCGGTCTTCGCGCCAACGACGGCGCCAAGGACTCGGCGACGCTCTCCACGATCGCGTTCGTCGTCGGTGGCGCCGCGCTCGCCACGGGGATCGTGCTGCTCGTGACGGCACCGAGCGCGCGCTCGACCGCGCGCTCGGGTGCTGTCCAGGCCGTGTGGTAGCCTTCATAGCGTGAGGGGTGCTCGCCCTGCGGCTCGGATCGTCGTCGTCGGCCTCGCGCTGTGCGCGGGAACGATCGCGTGCGCAGCAGTCGTCGGCCTCGAGGACAAGCAACGGTACGAAGCCGATGCCGCCGTCAGCGCCGACGGCGCCGCCGTCGACGGGGGCATGCCGACCGACGCGCAGGCGACGCGCGACTCTTCGTTCACGATCGGCCCACCCGAGACGTTCGCGACGGGTCAGTCCAAGCCGTGGGGCGTCGCCGTCGACGACGCGTACGTCTACTGGACCAACGAGGGCGACGACACGGTGATGCGCGCCCCGAAGGGCGGCGGTCCGGCGGCGGTCATCGCTCGCAGCCAGGCCGAGCCGCATCGCATCCTCGTCGATTCGACGAACGTGATCTGGCACAACGCGAACTTCGCGAACGCCACCAGGGGCGACGCCGGCACGGACGTCTACGAGATCTCGAGCCTCTCCAAGAGCGCGATCCCGGCCGGTGCGCTGCCGCGCAAGATCGAGGACGTGCAGGCGGGTCAGAAGGCGCGCACCATCGCCATGGCGCGTTCGCCGGACGACCAGGTGTGGTCGACATGGCCGGACAGGCTGCGCCGCAACAACCGCGAGGACTCGAACGGCGGCAAGGACGTCTTGAAGCCCCTCGATCCGCGAGAGCCCACCGCGCTCGCCGTCGACGACACGGACGCGTACTTCTTCCTCCAGCAGCCCGAGCAGGTCTGGCGCATTCCCAAGACCGCTGACGGGACCACCGACGCGGGCCGGCCGATCGTCGTTCTCCAGAACATGCCCGAGGTCGCCGACATGGCTGCCGACGGAACCGCGCTCTACATCGTCACCATCGGCGGCGTGCTCCTCGGACTGCCGACGCCGAACGGCGGCGCGGTGACCACCCTCGCGAGCGGCCACCCCTTCCCGCGCAACGTCGTGCTCGATGACTCATTCGTGTATTTTACACATTCATCGGCGGTCGAGAGCGACACCGACGGCGCGGTCATCATGGTCGCGAAGGCTGGCGGGGACGCGCTCAGCATCGCGAAGGCGCAGAATCGCCCTCGCGGCATCGCCGTCGACGTCGCGCCCGACGGCTCGCACACGGTCTACTGGGCAACCTACGGCGACGGCAAGATCCAGCGCGCGCGAGTGCGCTAGCGCGGCGCGCAGAGACGGTCGAGGGCGATGGCGCATGCCGAGCGCACGCTGAGGTGGTTCCACGGGACCGGGCCGCGGATCGGCTCGAGCACCGCGTCGGCGCGGTCGATGATCTCCGGCGCGAGGCCCCACCCGGTGCCGAACACGAGGAGCACTGGGCCTCCCGCGCCTTCGAGCTTCGTCCGCGCCGCCTCGAACGAGACGGTGTT
>JAYTOQ010000952.1:0-1833 GCA_043747665.1 Polyangiaceae bacterium
AGATCGCCGTCCGCGAGCTTGCCGACCTTGGCGATGAGGATGTCCGCTTGCTGGATGGGATCGATGCCGGGCTCGAAGTACTGGTAGGCGCCGCGAATGACGCCCGCGGCCTTCATGCCGGCCCAGTTCGTCGCGAACGTCGGATCCTGGTAGAGGCCGTCACCGACGCTGGCGACGCCGAAGAACCGGCCCTGCGCCTTCTCTGCGCTCCAGTCGAGCGAGCCCTGGTAGTGCGAGACGTCGATGCCTTCGACCTGATGCGCGCTCGGCGCGACGGTGACGAGCTCGTCGCTCCTCGAGCCGACGTGCTCGTCGGAGCTCGTATCGTTCCCGACGCCGCCGCAGGCGACGACGAGAAGCGAGAGTGACAAAGACAAGGAAGCGGGGGATACGCGGCGCCACATGGAGGACACCGAGAGCAACGCTCACGCCAGGGGGCGATGGCGCCGAATAGCGTCAATTTGCCGAAGAAAATGGGCGTGGGGGGCCCGTCACCCACGCGCGAATCTGCGATCCATCGCGAGGCGTCGCGCGCGCGGTCGCGAACGTTCGCGAGCCGTGAGGGCGGCGATCCGCATGTGAGGTCCAAACGCCGCGGAGCTTCGACGCGTAGCTAGCGGTTCTCTGCGCGACGTCCACGCCCGTAAGGCTCCGCAGGTGCGGCGCAATCCTGCGCCAGTTCACCGAACAATGGCGCCACGCTCGATCGTCGAGCGCGATCCGCTGTACCGTTCGGCAACAATGCGTGTGACGCGAAAGACGATGCTCCTGGTATCGTTCGGCGCCCTGTCGATTTACGCGGGCTGTTCGTCCTCGCGCGGCAGCGGTGTGGTCCCCGAAGACGCCGCTGACGGCGGCGTTGGCGCCGTCGATGGTGCGCGCGGGAGCGGGGACGCCCTGGCCGACTCAGCGCGTCCCGCTCTTCCGACCGGCAAGCTCACCATCGGATTCTGGTGTGGCCCGCCGCTCGCAGAGCTGAAAAAATCGCGCTTCGACGAGATCGCGGCGGCGGGGTTCACGCATGTCTCGAACCCCTGCGAGGGATCGTCGACCGTGCCGTCGTTCAACCTGCAGATGCTCGATCTCGCGAACCAGGCGGGGCTGATGGCCATCGTCACCGACGACCGGGCGGCGCAGGCCATCGGCGCCGCTACCGCGGACCGAGCCGCGAAGCTCGCGGCGCTCGCCGCCGACTACGCAATGAAGCCTGCGCTCTACGGCTATCACCTGGTCGACGAGCCGTCGGCAGGTTCGTTCGCAGCCATCGCGACGGTGGTGAGCGACCTTCGTGCGCTCGACGCATCGCACCCGGGAATCGTCAACTTGCTCCCGGTCTACGCGACGCTCGGGCAGCTCGGCGCGCCGACCTACGACGGCTACATCGGAGGCTTCCTGCAAGCGGTGAACCCCGCGGCTTTCAGCTACGACCACTACAACTTCGGTCTCGGCGGGGTCGACGGCGCAGATTTTTTCAATAACCTCGCCGTCGTGCGCGCGCAGTCGGTGGCTTCGAAGACGCCTTTTTGGCAATACATTCAGGCCATCAGTTTCAACGGCCACCGCAACACGACAGGCCCCGAGAAGCGCTGGGCCGCCCTTCACACCCTCGCGTATGGCGGCACGGGCGTCATGTACTTCACCTACTGGACTCCGCCACAGACCGCAGAGAATTTTGGCTCGGGCATCGTCGCGCGCGACGGGACCCGGACCTCGCAGTACGCCGACGTGCAGTCAATCAACGTGACGCTCGCCGCCATCGGGAAATACCTCGTACCCGCCACGTCCACGGGCGTGTTCCACAACGGCGCGCTCGCCTCGGCAGCACTGCCACGC
>JAYTOQ010000953.1:0-1621 GCA_043747665.1 Polyangiaceae bacterium
AGGATCGGCGGCAGATCGGAGAACGACGCTGCGCCTGCGGTGGTCACGCGCACGACGTGCTGGAACGCGAACGCCAGCGCGACCACACCGACGCTCTGGAGAAGCAGCCTCGAGCGCTCGCTCTTGTCGGCGCGCCGTACGCCCCAGAACATGATCGCGACGATGACGAAGATCGGTCCCGGCCTCGCGAGCAGCGCGATCGACTGGAGCAGGAGCGCACCGAGATACGTGCTGTGCCAGCGCGACTTCATGGAGTGCACACGCCAGAGCAAGCCGAACGCGAGCGCCCCAAGCGGCGCGCCAAGGCCTTCGCTCTGCACGAAGCCCACGTAGCGTCGCGCGAAGAGGACGAAGAGCACGAAGACGATGCTCGCCGCGCGATGACCGTGCGTGCGCCACACCTCGGCGACGGCAAAGGCACCGCTGCCCGCCCAGAGCACCATCGTGAGCACGTGCGCGAGACGAATGTCGTGACCGATGATGCGGAACGTTCCCGCCAGCACGGCGCTGAAGATGGGCCGCCGCGCGCCGCCGGTGTTCATCGCCGCGCCGTGGAGGACGCGCTCGGCGTCCCAGTAGTACTCGCCAGCGTCGCTCAGCGCGAAGATGCCGCCGAACACGTGATTCCTGCCGCCCCAGCCGACCATCCATACGTAGACCAAGCCGATCGAGAGACCGATCGTCGCGAGCGCGGCGATGGCGAGCATGCGTTGTCGGATGCGGAGCGGCTCGATCGCGCGCATGCCCAGCCACAGCACGCACGGGAAGAGGAGCGCGTCGTGCCACAGCGTGAGCCGCGCGCCGAAGAGGAGCACGGCATAGAGCGCGAACACCGCCGCGCACAGGACCATTCGCCGCGGGATTGCCCGGAGAGACATCCAGCGTTTGCGCGTCCGCGTCCGCCTCAGCGAACGTCGACTTTGCCCGTACCGGGGAGCTCGTCGGGTGCGCCCGCCGCTTCGAGCGGGGCGTCACGGGACGAAGAGCTCTTCTTGTACTCGTCGCGCTCGACCTTGCCGTCGCGGAGCGTGACCACGCGAGCCATGCCCGCGGCGAGCGCCGCGTTGTGGGTGACGATCACGATGGTGGTCTTGCGCGTCTCGTTCACCCTGTAGAAGAGCTGGTGCATCTGCTCGCTGGTGCGCGAGTCGAGGTTGCCGGTCGGCTCGTCGGCGAGGAGCAGCTTGGGCTCGAGGACGAGCGCGCGCGCTAGGGCGACGCGTTGCTGCTCACCGCCGGAGAGCTCACCTGGGCGATGGAGCATGCGGTCCTGGAGGCCGACCTCCTCGAGGAGCGCGATGGCCCGCGGCTCCATCTCCTTGCGCGACAGGCCCTGGATGAGCCCCGGCATGAGGATGTTCTCGATGGCGTTGAACTCGGGCAGCAGGTGGTGGAACTGGAAGACGAAGCCGATGGTGCGGTTGCGGAGAGCCGCCAGGCGCGCGCCGCTCATCGTGGTGAGCTCTTCGCCGTTCACCGTGATGGAGCCGGCGCTGACGATGTCGAGCGTGCCGATGCAATGAAGAAGCGTCGACTTGCCGGCGCCGGACTGGCCGACGATGCTGACCATCTCGCCTTCGTTGATGGTGAGATCGATGCCGCGCAGGACCTCGAGCGTTCG
>JAYTOQ010000954.1:0-5614 GCA_043747665.1 Polyangiaceae bacterium
ACCTGCGCCGACAAGAGCGACTGCCAGTCGGACTACTGCGACGTCGAGCTGAAGAAATGCGCGAACGTCTGCGCGCGCGACAGCGACTGCCTCACCAGCGAGACGTGCCGTCCCTCGGGAACAGGCACGCCGTTCCTCCGCTGCGTCGCGAAGCCCTGAAGAGGATCGATCATGGCACCGCCCACCGCGTGCTTCCGCTGCTTCAAGGGATGTGGCGGCACGTTCCCGCTCACGCAGGCGATCTATCGCTGCCCCACGTGCGACGGGCTGCTCGAGGTGGCGCACGACCTCGACGTGCTCCGTGCGACGAGCGGCGAGGAGTGGCGCGCGCTCTTCGAACGTCGCTGGGCTGCGACCTCGAACGTGGCGGGCGCTCCCACGTCCGGCGTGTGGACCAAGCGTGAATGGGTAGCGCCCCAGGTCCCCGACGACGCGGTCGTGACCACCGGCGAGGGCATGACGCCGCTCTATCCCGCGCGCCGGCTCGCCGCCGAGCTCGGCTTCGGGGAGCTCCTCGTCAAGCAGTGCGGCACCACGCATACCGGCTCGTTCAAGGACCTCGGCATGACGGTGCTCGTCAGCGTCGTGAATCACGCGATCCGCACCGGCGCGCTCTCGGTCCGCGCCATCGCTTGCGCGAGCACCGGTGACACCTCGGCGGCGCTCGCTGCCTACGGCGCCGCGGCGGGTCTGCCGGTGGTCGTCCTCCTGCCGCGGGGCATGGTCAGCGTCGCGCAGCTCGTGCAGCCGCTCGCGCACGGCGCGAAGGTGCTCGCGCTCGAGACGGACTTCGACGGTTGCATGGCGGTCGTGGGCGAGCTCGCGACCCGGGGTCTCGTCTATCTCGCGAACTCGATGAACCCGCTCCGCATCGAGGGCCAGAAGACGGTGGCGCTCGAGATCGCGCAGCAGCTCGGCTGGACAGTCCCGGACTGGGTGGTCATCCCCAGCGGAAATCTCGGGAACGCCGCCGCGCTGTACGCCGGATTCAAGATGGCGAAGGAGCTCGGGCTCACCGATCGCTTGCCTCGCCTATGCGTCGCGCAGGCCGCGAGGGCAAACCCCATGTATCGTGCATTCATCGCCGGCACCGAGGAGGTGACGCCGATGGTGGCCGAAGCGACGCAGGCGAGCGCCATCCGGATCGGCAACCCCGTCAGCGCGCCACGCGCCATGGCGGCGCTCCGCGGCATGAACGGCGTCGTCGAAGAGGCTACCGAGGCCGAGCTCGCCGATGCCTGCGCCCGTGCCGACCGCACCGGCCTCTACGCTGATCCGCACACCGGCGTCGCCATTGCCTGCGCGCGCAAGCTACGCGACCGCGACGTGATTCGCGCGCAGGAGCGCGTCGTCATCGTGTCGACGGCGAGCGCGCTGAAGTTCACCGAGCTGAAGCTCGCGTATCACGAGAGCAGGCTCGCCGACGTTCCTACGCCGCTCGCCAACGTCCCGGTGGCACTGCCCCCGGACGTGGACGTGGTGGCGAAGAACCTCTGACCGTCGTGGTGAGGTCAGCCGTCGCTGGGCGCGTCGGCTTCGGTGCCCGCGTCCTGGACGGAGGCCTCGGCGGCGTCCGTCGTGCTCGTGTCCGGCGCACTCGTGTCCGGCGCGCTCGCGTCGATCGACGCGTCGCCGGTGACGATCGCCGCGTCGTTCCCCTCGACGGGGATCTTCGTGCGATCGAAATCGACGATGAGCTCGCAGCCGAGGCCGAACGTGGCTCCCACGAAGACGAAGAGGACTCCCTTGCGAATGCTACTGAGCTTCATGTCGTCCTCTCAGAACCGAACCAGAGCGCTTGCGCCGCCACCGGTGGGCGTGACGTAGGGCGCGGGCGTGATGGTGATCTTCGCGGGGGCTTTGACCGCCTTCGCGACGCGGGGCGCGCTCTTCGTCGGGTCGGCCTTCGCGCTCTGCGGGGCGTCGCTCGAGAGGAAGAGAACTGCGCTGGTGACACCGAACGTGATGGCGATGCCGAACATCATGTCGGCGACGAGCGCGTTGTTCTCGCCGTCGTCCGCCTTCTTGGTGGTCGGATTCTTGTCGAAGTCGCTCGACTGTCCGAGCGCCTTCACGCCGAATCCGATGCCCACGCCGGTGGCGATGATCGCGACCGCTCCGGTGACGTAAGCCGGGACCTTGCTGCGCGGCTCCGGCGGAGGGGGCGGCGGAGGTGTCGGCGCCGGCGTCGGGGCCTCGGCGACGACAGGCGGCGGAGGCGGCGGCGGCGCCTCGCTCTTCACGAGCTCGACGCGGACGTCCTGCTTCGACGCGTAGGTGACGTCGATCTCCTTGTCGATCGCCGTGTAACCCTCGGCCGTGATCTTGATCGTGTGGCGGCCCGCAGCAAGATCGAGGTCTGTCGGCGTGGGTGCAGACGCAACAGGGTTCGCCTGCGCGTTCGCGTTCGTCGCGGCGTCCACGGTGACCTGCGCGCCGGCGGGCGTGGTCTCGACGTGAACCTTGCCGGGCATCGTCTTGATCGCGTCGACGCGTCGCTTCGCTTCTTCGGCCTGCTGCTTCATGCTCGCGGGCATGGGCGAGGTGGCGAGGAACTTCTCGTAGGCGACAACCGCCTCGGGGTAGTGGCCGAGGTTGTCCTGCGCGAGGCCGATGAAGCGCTCGGTCTCGGGCGCGGCCTTCGCGGTCTCCGACGCTTCGAAGTCGGCGAGCGCGCCGGCGTAATCGCCGGCCTTGAGCTTCTTCTCACCGGACGCGGCGAGCGCCTTCGCGTCGGCAGGCTTCGGGGCCGCGGCAGGCTTGGCGGCGGGGGCCGTTCCTGCAGCGGGCGCAGTCGGCTTCGCGGCGGCGGGCTGACCAGCCGTGGCAGACGGCGCGGAGGGCTTTGCGGCGGGCGGAGGCGTCGGAGCGGGCAGGCCGGTCGGCGCGATCTGCGCCGCGGCCAGCGAGCCGTCCGTGACCACCGCGAGGCCGAGGGCCACCGCGATCACCGTCGCGACGCCTCTCGATTTCCCGAGGATCTTCATAGGCCCGGAACTTACACCAAGCCTGTCGCGAAAGGACCAGGTTTTCCAGCTGCGCCGCGATGTCGTCGCCCCCAGCGCACCCTGCGGCAGCGCCGCTTCAAGAGACAAAAAGCCAACGATTTCGTCAAGGCTCAGATGTAGTTGCTTGTCGCATGACGGGCGGAGGCCTTGCGCGTCCTCGCCGCGCGCGTTCCGTCGTATGGAGCTGGCACCCACCGTGACCTCCCTTCGCTTCCGGATGCAGGTCGCGCGTGTTGCCGCTGCAAGCTCACTGCTGGCGGGGGCCGTCGCGTTCGCGGCTCTCGTCGGTACCGCGTGCGAAGACCGCACCGGCGGGGACATCCCCGACGGGGCTGCCGCACCCTCTTCGGAGGGCGGCCAGCCGGCGGCCGATGCCGAGCCGCAGGCGAGCCGCGACGGGGCCACGCCTGACAGCGGCTCCGACGGCTCCACCGATGCGAGCGCCACGCTCTGCCCGGCGGGCTCGACGCTGCGACGCGTTCGGACCGCGTGCCCCGGCGCTCCGCTCGTGCCACCCGCCGCGCTCACGAGCGCGCTCGACGCGTCAGCGCCCGGCGACGTCGTCTCGATGGCCGGCATGGATGAGGGAGCCGCGCCCTGCTTGCCGGTGATCGTCTGCACCCCCGCCGATGCGCCGGCGCTGCTCTTCTCCGACTCGCCCGAGTCGCCGGCCCAGGACGGAGTGCTCTACGCGGACACCGTGCCGGCGGGCCGCTATCGCCTTTACGTGTATCATGCAAATAGCGGCGCGACCGTTCGCAAGTTCCCGATTGTGGCGCTCAACTCTGGCGCGCAGCCGGCGAAGGTCACCATCGTTCGCAGGGGCCTCGCGGCGCCTTCGACGCAGTACGTATCGGTGGGCAAGACCGTGCTGCTGGACTGGTTCGTCGATCGCGCGCCGGTCGACGTGATGGTCCCCGCGGGCGCGCGCGTGGTCCTGGACGATGCGCTCGATCAGCTCCACGCTGCGCAGAGCGAGCTCGTTCATGCGATCTACGACGTCGTCACCGACGCCACGCTGAAGATCTCGTTCGTGAGCGTGACGGCCGGAGCGGATGCCGCCGCCGTCACCGCAGGGCTGTCGCTGCTCGCGCGCGACTTCAACCATCAACGCGGGACATTCCCGGCCGCCGACGTGCTGGTGGTCGCCGCGAGCGGCGCGGCGCTCGATGGCGGGGTCCGACTGCAGTCGGGCGTCCAGCGGCTGCGCCTCGGCCTCGACGAGGTCGACGACACGCTCATGGGCGTCGATGCCCCAACCGGTGCCACGCAGAAGCTGCTCGGAAACTACGGGATGCTGTATCGCTTTGCGTTCGGTCTCGCAGCGCCGGCAAACGCGGCCGTGTCCCCGCGCGGCGGCGGCTGGGGCGGCGTCCTGCGAGCGGGCTCTTCGACGGCGGTGGCGCTGCCGAGCGCGACGCAGCAGCTTGCGACCACGACCGACGCCATCGTCGTCGGCGCGGTGGCGGGCGAGCTGCGGCTCCTGACGGGCGGCGGCTCGAACCTGCCGGTCGACGTCTTCCTCGTCACGCCCTGAGCGCGTCGCTCGTGATCTCGGTCCTCCTCCCCTTCCGCGATGCCGCCACCACGCTCGCCGAGGCGATGGCGAGCGTGCTCGATGATCTCGATGGCGGCGACGAGCTGGTCGCCATCGACGACGGCTCGAGCGACGGCTCGCGCGCCGTCGCTCGAGCCGTCGCCGAAAACGACGCGCGCGTCCGGATCGTCGAGAGCGGCGGCAGCGCAGCGCAGGCGGCCGGGATTGCCGGCGCCCTCAACCGTGGGATCGCCGAGGCGCGAGGTGAATTGCTCGGTCGCATGGACGCCGACGATGTGTCGCTGCCGGGCCGCTTTGCCGCGCAACGCGCGCTGCTCGACGCCGACGCGACGCTCGGCGCGGTGGGCGTGCAGGTCGAGGCATTCCCCGCGCCCGCCGCGGGCATGCAGCGCTACTTCGGGTGGCAGAACGCGCTCGTCACGAAGAGCGATCATGCACGAGCGATCTTCGTGGAGGCGCCGCTCTGCCATCCGACGGCGCTCATCCGGCGCGCGGCGCTCCAGCACGTCGGCGGCTTCCGCGAGGTGGCGTGGCCGCAGGACTACGACCTCTGGCTCCGCCTCGATGCAGCCGGGTTCGGGATCGCGAAGGTGGAGCGGGTGCTCTTCCGCTGGCGCGTCCACGCTTCGAGCGTGACGTGGACCAATCCGAAGAACGCCGCGTCGCGCTTGCTCGAGGCCCGCGCGAGCTTCCTCGCGCAGCGTCTACGCGTGCTCGGCGTCGACACGGGGTTCGCGATCTGGGGCGCCGGGCAGACGGGCAAACGGCTGGCTCGAGCGCTGGAGGCCCACGGCCTACGCCCGCTTGCGTTCGTCGACGTCGACCCGAAAAAGATCGGCCGGCGCGCGCGCGACGCCGTGATCGTGGACGCCGCCGAGGGCATCGCGCGAGCGCGGAAGGACGAATGGCTGCTCGTGGTGGCCGTGGGCGAAGCGGGAGCGCGCGAGGTCGTAAAGCAGCGTCTGCTCGGCGCAGGCATTGCCGAGAGCTCCGCCTTCATCTGTGCGGCGTGACGACCCGCTATGAAGCGTTCTGCCACTGCGCGACG
>JAYTOQ010000955.1:0-2634 GCA_043747665.1 Polyangiaceae bacterium
GACGCTGGTCGGCAAGAGCGACTCGCTACGGCGGCTCGAGCCGTACATGGCGCGCGCGCGGAAGCGCATCGGCGAGGCGGTGGGCGACAAGGACGTCTCCCACACGCTCGGTTTCGATCCGCTCGCGGTGCTGCGCGCCCTCCTGCGCCGCTGATCAGCGCTCGCGGATCAGGACGCTAATCAAGAGGCGAGCGCCGACCAGAACGGCCGCGCGCCCCATGCGTCGAGCCAGAACGCGTTGTGCTCGACGCGTGGTGCGCGCGATCGCGAGGTTCATTCGCGCGCAGCGTCGGGGAGCGGATGCGTGTCGCCGCCGTCGCTGAGGCACGTGTCGTCGCGGGAGAGAGCCGCCAGCGCCGGCGCGCACGCGGGATCGGTACCTGTGGTGTCGAACTCGACCGCCGCCGGATACGGCGCGCACATGGTCGCGACGTAGACCGCACGTCCGCCCTCGGCGCGATGCTGGACGATGCAGATCGGAGCGCAGTCGCCGGGCTCGCCACCGGAGACGACATCGACGCTCGACCCTGTCCCCAGGCACGCTCGCGCCTCGACGAAGAGGCGCCCGAGGTAGACGTGCGTGCCGTCGTCCTTGCACGCGCTTGCATGCAAGATGCACGTGATGGCGGCGAGCGACGCGGCGATTGCCGCCGCGCGCCGCGCCACGCGCGTGGCGATCACGCGGGCGGCTCGACGATGCGGATGTGCAGCTCCTTGAGCTGGTTCGCGTCGACCTTGTTCGGGGCGTCGGTCATCTGATCGGTGCCCTTCTGCGTCTTCGGGAAGGCAATGACGTCGCGGAGGCTCTGCGCCCCCGAGAGGAGCATCGCCAGCCGATCCATGCCGACCGCGATGCCGCCGTGGGGCGGAGCGCCGAAGCGCAGCGCATCGAGGAGGAAGCCAAACTTCTCGCGCGCCTCCTCGTCCGAGATGCCGAGCGCGCGGAAGACCTTCGCCTGGGTCTCGGGATCGTGGAGGCGGATGGAGCCGCCGCCGATCTCGAAGCCGTTGAGCACGAGGTCGTAGCGGTAGCAGAGGACCTTGCCGGGATCCTTGTCGAGGAGGTCGACGCACTCGTCGTGGGGACGCGTGAACGCATGGTGCGCCGCGGCCCACGTGTTGGTGTCCTCGTCGTACTCGAAGAGCGGCGGGTTGATGACCCACAGGAGCTCGTATTTTCCGCCGTGTCCGCTCTCCGGGATGAGCCCGAGCTTCTTCGCGAGATGGACGCGCAGGTTGGCCATCACCGTCTGGACCACCGCCTCCTTGCCGAACTGGAAGAAGAGGAGATCGCCTTCCTTGGCGCCCGCGCGCTCGTTCACCGCGGTGCGGAGCTCGGGCGTCACGGTCTTGCCGAGCGGCGACTGCGCCCAGTTGCCGGTGGCGTCGATCTTTGCGCGGGCCAGGCCCTTCGAGCCCATGCCCTTCACGAACTCCTCGAGCTTGTCGAGCTCGGCGCGCGAGAGCTTCGCCGCGTGCTCCGCGGGGACGCGCATCGCCTTGACGATCTCGGTGGGCAGATCGCGGCGGTATTTACCGCTCGTGAACTTGTCGGCGATGTCCTTGAAGAACGGGATGCCGCCGCCGGCGTTGTCGATCACGAGATCGGTCACGTCGGTGTGCGGCATGTCGAAGCGCAGGTCCGGCTTGTCGTTGCCGTACTTGTTCATCGACTCCGCGAAGGGCATCTGGGGGAAGCGTCCGCTCGGATACTTCTCGTGGAGGTCGATCCCGGCGACGTCCTTCCAGATCTTGAAGATGAGGCCTTCCATCGTCTCGAAGATGTCGTCCTGGTTGACGAACGACATCTCGACGTCGATCTGCGTGAACTCCGGCTGGCGATCGAGGCGGAGGGCCTCGTCGCGGAAGCACTTCACGATCTGAAAGTAGCGATCGAAGCCCGCCACCATGAAGAGCTGCTTGAAGAGCTGCGGGCTCTCGGCGAGCGCGTAGAATTTTCCGGCGTTCATGCGGCTCGGGACGAGGAAGTTACGAGCGCCGCCGGGCGTGTACTTCACCATGAACGGCGTCTCGAGCTCGAGGAAGCCCTGCGAGTCGAAGTAGCTGCGCGTGGTTTGGTGGATGCGGTGGCGGATGCGCAGCGACTTCTGGAGCGGCGCGCGACGGAGGTCGAGATAGCGATACTGGAGTCGCTTCTCCTCGCCGGTGTCGATCTCGTCCTGGATCTCGAAGGGCGGCGTATCCGACTTGTTGAAGACGACGAGCTCGACCGCGCGCACCTCGATTTCTCCGGTGGGGAGCTTCGGGTTCTTGTTCCCGCCGCGGCTCGCGACGATGCCGCGCACGCCGATGACCCACTCGGTACGAACGGTCTGCGCGAGCTCGTAGGCGCCCTTCGCGAGCTCGTGGCCCTCGATGGTGGGATCGAAGACGATCTGCGTGATACCTTCGCGATCGCGGAGATCGAAGAAGACGCAGCCGCCGTGATCGCGATAGCTCGCGACCCATCCGAAGAGGACGACCTCTTTGTTCTCGTCGGTCGCGCGGAGGTCGCCGCAGCGGTGAGTGCGTTTCAGCTCGTCGATGAACCGTGCCATGGGACGGTGGATATACCACGTCAGCGGAATGGACAGAGCAGCGCGTCGGCGCGGAAACTTTGGCGCTTCGGCTCTG
>JAYTOQ010000956.1:0-4160 GCA_043747665.1 Polyangiaceae bacterium
ATGCTCCAGCTCAAGCTGCCACGTCGCGAAGACGCGCCGGCCTAGTCGCCGCCGCCGCCGCCGCCGCCAGCGCCACCGCCACCGCCAGCAGGCGGAGGCTTGCGGCAGATCTTGGCGCCGAACTGAGTAGGCTGGCACGTCCCGGCCTTGCACTCGGCGTCCGTCTCGCAGAGCTGCACCACCGGACCGCTCGGCGCGCCCGGGGCGGCCGCCGTGCACGACGTCTGGCAGCTCGACGTGGAAGCACCTCCGCCACCGCCGACCGCGAGGCAGCAGACCTTACCTGCGCCACAGCTCGCCGCGTTCACGCACGCGAGCGCGGCGCCGCCGTTGCATGCGCCCTTGGCGACGCACGTCTCGGTCGCGCTGCCGCTGCCGCCGCCGCCGCCGGAGATGCAGCACTCCTGCGTGCCGGCCGCGCACATGGCCGCGCCGCACGCGAAGGTCGTGCCCGCTGGCGGGGTCGACGTCGGCGCGCCCGTGGGCGAGCCGGTCGGTGCGCTCGTCGGCGCGCTCGTGCCTGTCGCCATCGACGGAGGCGTGGTGGTCGACCCGCCGCCCGCGGGGTCCTCGCCCACAGACGGAGTGGCCGGCTCGGTCGGGCTGGTGGTCGTCGCCGTGGAGCCGCCGCCGATGACGCTGCCGTCGGTCGAGCCTCCGCATGCGACTGCGGCAAGGATGCCGGCCAGCGAAAATGCACAAAGCGCGGTGAGGGGGAGCGTGGTCTTCATCGGGGAGCAAGCGATTAGCTCCGGGGCCCGACGGCCGCGCGTCTCCACCAAGTCCCGCGCGGAACCGCTTTTTCATAGGGGTTCGGTGATGTTCGACGGCTCGTCGTCGGGACGAAACAAGGAGGAAACACCACCTGCGCTTCGATCGCGTCACGCATGAACGCCGTCAACGCCGGTGACACCGCCTGGCTCCTCGTGAGCGCCGCGCTGGTCCTCCTCATGACCCCTGCGCTCGCGCTCTTCTACGGAGGCATGGTCCGGAAAAAAAACGTCCTCTCGACCATCATGCACTCGATGAGCGCGATCCCGCTCGTGACGATGGTCTGGGTGCTCTACGGGTACTCGCTCGCGTTCGGGCCGTCGCACCATGGGCTCATCGGGTCCTTCACGTTCGTCGGCCTGCGCGGCCTCGAGACGGCAGTGCACGGCACCGTGCCGTCACTCGCATTCGTGGCGTTCCAGATGATGTTCGCCATCATCACGCCGGCGCTCATCTCCGGTGCGTTCGCCGAGCGCATGAAGTTCTCGGCGTACGTCGTGTTCGTCCTCGCCTGGTCGACGTTCGTCTACGTGCCGGTCGCGCACTGGGTCTGGGCCGACGACGGCTGGCTCCTGAAGATGGGCGCGCTCGACTTCGCCGGGGGCACCGTCGTCCATCTCACGGCGGGCGGCTCGGCGCTCGTCTGCGCGCTGATGGTCGGCAAGCGACTCAAGTACCCGCACGAGAGGGCGCTGCCCCACAACCTCACCATGACGCTCACGGGCGCGGGCATCCTGTGGTTCGGATGGTTCGGCTTCAACGCGGGCAGCGCGCTCTCGGGCGGCTGGCTCGCCGCGCTCGCGTTCATGAACACGCATCTCGGAGCGGCGGGCGGCGCGCTGGGGTGGGTGGTGGTGGAGTGGAAGCACCGTGGCAAGCCGACGGCGCTCGGCATCGCCTCCGGCCTCGTCGCCGGCCTGGTGGCGATCACCCCGGCGGCAGGCTACGTCTCGCCGGTCGCGTCGATCGTGATCGGGTTCATCGCCGCGCTGGTCTGCTATCTCGCGGTGCTTGCAAAGTACAAGTATGGCTACGACGACTCCCTCGACGCGTTCGGCGTCCACGGCGTTGGTGGGCTGACCGGTGCGATCCTCACCGGGGTGTTCTGCATGAAGCGCACGTTCCCGGGCGTGACCGATCCGGTCGGCGAGGCGGGGCTCCTCGCGGGAAATCCCAAGCAGCTCGGCGTGCAGATCCTCGCGTGTGCGGTGTCGCTCTTCTACGCCGTCGCCGTGACCTGGTTGATCTTGAAAGCCATCGACAAGACCCTCGGCCTCCGCGTGACCGTGAGTGACGAGCGCGAAGGCCTCGACACCACGCAGCACGGCGAAGAGGGCTACGCCGGCTGAGCGGGCGCGAACACCACGTCGAAGCTCACCTTCACGAGGTCCTTCACTCGAAAGGCGCCCATCGGCCCCTTCACGACGTCGGAGCCCATCGCCATCAGAGAGACCTCGAACGAGCCCGACGCGCGCAAGCCGCCGCCATCCGGAACCACCTCGGGCGCGATGACGACCTCGACGGCCTTGCCGTTGGGAGGCACGATACGAACGCGCGCCGACGCGCCGTCGCGCTGGACCTGGACGAGCACCACGGCGTCGGGACGCGCATGGAAGACGTCGGTGTACATCTTCGCGATGCAGTCGCGGCGCTCGGTGGGGTTGAGGCCGCGATCGTCGACGCGGCCGTCGCGACCGACGACCCCGGCCACCGCCAAGCCGCGGAGCGGGGCCTCGATGGTCGCCGAGCCGGCATCGGTGCGTCCACCGGTGGCAGCCGTCGCGCGGCCCGAGAGGCCGCCGCACGTGAGCTCGAGGTCGTGCGCGAGCCGCGCGAAGAGGCCCTCGGCGTAGGTATGGATCCGAACGCGGCTCCGCGCGGGGTCGAGGACGAGATCGGTCAAGGCCCGAGTATACTCGGCAGCGGCATGCGTACGCTCTATGGCCTTTCGCAATTCCCATGGACCGAGAAGGCGCGCTGGGCCCTGGACCATCCCTCTGTCGCCTATCGCTACCACGAGCACGTCCCCGTTCTGGGTGAGCTCCTCCTGCGCGCCAAGTCGCGCGCGCGTCCCGAAGGCACGAAGCCCTCGGTGCCGCTCCTCGCCGACGGTGATGCGGTTTTCTGCAGCGCGGTTCGAGCGCGCTAGCCGAGGATCTCTCTTCAGCGCCTTCAGCGCGACGATCTCGTCGAGCTCGCGATCGCGTGCATGATACACGGTTCCCATGCCGCCCGACCCGCGCATGACGCCGTCGAGACCATGGTAGGAGTGAGTCCATGCATCAAGGCGAGATCCTCTCCGCCTCCGGGGTCGCCCTGGCCCGCGCGATCCGCGATCGCCGGGTCACGTCGCTCGCCGTCGTCCAGGCCCACGTCGATCGCGCTCGACGAGTGAATCCAGCGCTGAACGCCATCGTTCGCGATCGCTACGACGCGGCGCTCCGTGAGGCTGCGGTCGCCGACGAGAAGACCTCATCCGTCCATCGTGACGATCTCCCGATTCTGCACGGCGTCCCGTGCACGATCAAGGAGGCGTACGCGCTCGAGGGTATGCCCAACAGCGCCGGCCTGTGGGCGAGGCGCAACGTCGTCGCGACCAAGGATGCGACGGCGGTGGCGCGGCTGCGCGCGGCCGGCGCCATCCCGCTCGGCGTCACGAACATCTCCGAGCTGTGCATGTGGTTCGAGAGCCAGAACCAGGTCTGGGGTCGCACCAACAACGCGTACGACGGCGCGCGCACAGCCGGCGGGAGCTCGGGCGGCGAGGGCGCGATCGTCGGCGCCGGCGCCTCGCCGATCGGCCTCGGCTCGGACGTCGGCGGGTCCATCCGCATGCCGTCGTTCTTCAACGGCGTATTCGGACACAAGCCGACGGGCGGCCTCGTGCCGAGCACCGGCAGTCATCCGCCCGCGCTCAACGACGTGCAGCGCTTCGACACCACCGGTCCCATCGTGCGTCGCGCCGAGGACCTCATGCCGGTGTTGCGCATCGTGGCCGGTCCCGATGGCATCGAGGAGGGCTGCGTGCTGTCCGACCTCGGCGATCCGTCGGCGGTCGACGTACGGTCTCTCATCGTCTACTCGGTGGAGAAGGGACCGGGCGCCGTGCAAGGCGTGCTCGTCGCGGCGCAGCGTCGCGCCGCGGACGCGCTCGTGGCGCGCGGCGCAAAGTTGGAGCGGCGCGCCATCCCGGGGCTCGCGCGGTCGTTCGAGATCTGGTCGGCGATGATGCACGAGGGACGCGCCGGCGAGAGCCGGTTTCGCGATCTCATGGCCGAGGGCAGCGCGGACTTTGCGCCGTGGCGAGAGCTGGCGCGCTTCCCGCTCGGTGGCTCGCGCTACACGCTGCCGGGCCTGCTGCTCTCGCTCTTCGAGGAGCTACCGGCGCG
>JAYTOQ010000957.1:0-3312 GCA_043747665.1 Polyangiaceae bacterium
GCGCGGACTGCTCCCGCGCCTCGACGGCACCCCGAGCGCCACCGCCCCGCGCATCCCTCTCGCGCCCGCTCCGGCGCTCCACGTATCCGCGAGCGCCCACCACGCTGCGCGCTCCGCCGCCTCGCGCGCATCGCCGGCGCGTCTCGCCAGGGTCCGTCCGTCGGGCCCGACCCCGCCCTCGCCGAGATGAACCTGCGCCTCGACATGAACGAGCGCGACGGCATCGGCGACGCGCGTCGCCAGATCGCCCGGCGCGGCCGCCGGCGAAGGTGCAGCGACGGACTCGAGCACCATCCCGACGCAGCCGCCGCGCGGATCCGCGGTGCCGACGACGTCGCGCAGCCGAAAGGGAAGATCGAGCGCTGCGAGACGCGACGCAAGCGGACCATGGGGATCGCCGAGCGCCTCCGCGGTGCTCACCGCGTCGCTGGCTGTGCCCACGTCGAGCGTCGCGTGAATCACGGTCGCTCCGGATATCTCGGCAGCCGCCTCGTAGACGTCGACGTCGATGGCAGCGCTCGATGATGCACCGCTCGTCGCAACAGCCGGCAGTGGCGCGGACGGCGGCGGCGGCGCGCCCACTTTCCACGTCGCCCCACGCGCCACCGCCGACGCGACCGCCTCGGCCGTCGCGCGAGGCGCCGCCACGGCGATCGCGACGCGCCCGAGCCCATGGGCCGCCGCGCGCCATCGCTCGAGCCGTGGCGCCGAGAGATCGTCACCGCTCTTTCCCGCGCGTGCCGGCAGCGCATGCGGAGACCCGACACATCGCGCCCACCGCGCGAGCGAAGCATCGCGAAGCGGTCGTGCCGCGAGCGCCGCGAGCTTCTTCTTCGCGGCGGTGACGTCGCGATCATCGATGCTCGCGGTGAGCGCCTCGCGAATGGCGCCGGTCGCGGCGGGCGCGCCTTCGGTCGTCCCGACGAGCACCGCAGCGCGGAACGCGGACCACGACGGCACGACGTTCGGCGCGAAGCCCTTCGCCGCGAGCCGCCCCTCGACGACGCCGGCGAGTGCCACGGCAACCTCGGGATCGTCTTCGCTGCCCTCGAGGCCTGCGGTCGTCACGGCCACCGCGATCGCGCTGCTCGGATCGCCTTCGCGCACGACGAGCACCACGGGCGGTCGGTCCTTCGCGCGGCGCACGTCCGGCAAGAGCGCTTGCGCGCGAGCGGGAGCGGCGTTCGGCTGCGTTGCGGGGGTCGCGGGCCCGCACCCGGCCGCCGCGTTGGCGGCGAGCGTGACGGCCAGGGCCCCGAGGGCTATCGCGGGCACGCGCCTCGCCATGTCGGGCGGCCTCGTCCGCCTACTTGGCGACGACGATGTCGGCTGGAGAGCGAGGAGCGAGCTGGATGTTGCAGAAGAAGCCGACGACGCCGGTGACGGAGGCGAGCACGGTGCCCTGCTTCAGGCCGAGCGCCTCGACGTCGAAGAGCGCGTTGATCAGCGTGGGGGGCTTCGGGAAGGGCAGGCTGCAGGCCCCGCCCCTGCCGGCGGTCATGTTCGACGAGACGCGTCCGTTGCTGGTCGGCGTGGCCGCCGCATCGCTGGCGAGCGTGATGTTCTTCACGCGGACGAGCATGCCCATCCAGCGTCGCCCCGTCGCGAAATCCGCGAGGTCGTTGACGTCGATGTCGACGGGCTCGGGCACCTGCGTCTCGTAGCGGAACGTCGCCACGGGCTTCGAGATCTGCGGGAGCACCGCGCCGGGAGCGAACGTGACCGTCGCGCCGATGCTCGCCGATTCCGTGTACTGTCCATTCAAATCGAGGACGTCACCGGGCCCGATCGAAAGGTTGCCGGGGCTGAACGTGGGCGAGAACAGCGTGATGCCGGAGTACGGGTCCTTCGAGCCGAGGTCCTGCACGTAGACCGTGCCCTTGCTCTTGCCGTCTGCAGTCTCGTCGAACTTGTCGACGGCGATGACGACGGCGCCGCTGATGGCCTGCGTCTGCGCGACGAAGTCTTTGTGGTTCGCGATGCCGGGATCGGAGACGTCCTTGATCCGCTTGTCCTTGCCGCCCGCCGGGGGAATGCCGGGGTTGGAATTCGGGTCGCCGCCCGACGTCGTTCCGCACGCGACGGAGCCCATCGAGGCGAGGAGGGATGCGGCGATGACGAGGAGGGGACCTGCGAGGCGCACGGCCTCTGAGTAGCACAAACGAGGCGAGGCGTCGGCGGGCGAAGGCTCAGGCCGCGATACGGCTGGCCGGCATCATGCGCGTGGCGAGGACGGACTCGAGGCGGGACTGGATCTTGTGCTTCTTCGAGTAGACGGTCTTGACGGAGATGTTCATCTGCGCCGCGATGTCCTGCGGGTCCATGCCCTCGCCAAAGTAGAGCGCGGCGAAGGTACGGTCCTTCTCGGAGAAGTCGGCGAGCGTCTGGTGCGCGATGGCGGCGCGCTCGCGCTCGCTGGTCAGCTCGAACGGGTCCGGGAGGTCCGCGACGAGCTCCATCGCCTCCGTGATGCACTCCTTCTGCGGCTCGCGCTTGAGGGTGCGGAGGTAGTCGTACGCCGCGTTGATCGCAAGCAAGCCAATCCAAGAAGAGAAGCGGTTGCCACGCTCGGGATCGAACGTGCGGAGCTTGTGCATGTCGTTGCCGAGGAGAGAGACGTAGAGGTTCGCGTAGACCTCGCGGACGTCGTCCTGGCTGACCATCGAAGCGAAGCGCCGCGTCACCTTGGTGATGCAGCGGAGAATGAGCCGGTCGTACTTCGCCTGGAACGCACGCCACGCCGCCGGGTCGTTCACGGTCATCCCCGCGATGAGGTCGTCGTCGCTCTCCGGAGCTCGCCGATCGGCCGCAGCAGCGCAGGGGAAGAAACCAGACTCGCGGGCAACGTTCGACATGACTCAGGGCCTCCAAGGACGGGCGCGTAACCCGCGTTTTCCGGTGCGTTGCAGCGCGCCGGCGATGGGCCTTGAGCAGGGGACGTGCCAGAGCTCTCAGGACGCTGCACATCCCGAAAACGTGGGAAATTGCGCAATTCGGGCAGGGAAGGTTTCGTTTGGACACGCCGTAACAGTGTAACGAATGCCGTAACAGTCTCGCTCCGGACCTCGAGTGTTACGCGAGGCCGTAACGTTCGAGCCGGGTCCGATGGTAGATCCGACGCCGATGCGCTCCTCGCTCGCGGCGCTTGCCGCTTTCACCGCGATTTCCAGCGGCTGCGCGGACCGGAACGCCGGCTTTCGCCCTCCGGTCAGCCCGTCCGCCACCCATGCCGAGGCGAAGCAGGGGGAAGGCGACCTGACGTTCGCGAAGGCCGGCGGCGCGCGCTCTCCTGACGGCGTCTCCGCCGATCAG
>JAYTOQ010000958.1:0-5210 GCA_043747665.1 Polyangiaceae bacterium
TACATGAGCCCGGTGGAGTTCGAGATGAAATTTAATCAAGAGACGAGTACACAGAAGCGGGCAGCGTAAACAGACTGTCCACGGATCGGGGCAGGATCAGAGCACCACGCGCTCGCGCGAAGGGCCGCGCGCGCATCGATGGTCCTCCTCCAGAACGAAGGCGCGCTCCTGCCGCTGAGCAAGACCGCGCGCGTCGTGGTCATGGGCACCGGAGCCGACAGCCTCACGCGGCAGGCCGGCGGCTGGACGATCGCGTGGCAAGGCGCGGCCGACAAGCCGTTCCCAGGGACCACCGTCGTGCAAGGCATACGCGCTCTGCTCGGCGATCCCGCGCGCACCATCTACCGTAAATCGGGGGAGATCATCGACCCGCGCAGCGCCGACGTGGCGGTGCTCGTTGCGAGCGAGCCGCCTTATGCCGAGTGGTTCGGCGATTCGCGTGACCTCGCGCTGCCTGCCGCCGATCTCGCCTCACTCGATGCGCTCGCGCGCGCGAAGGTCCCGACGGTGGTGGTGCTGCTCACCGGACGTCCCGTGATCATCGAGCCTCATCTCGGCAAGGCCCGCGCGTGGTTGGCGGCATGGCTCCCGGGCAGTGAGGGTGGCGCCGTCGCCGACGTGCTCTTCGGCGATGCACCGCCGACCGGCAAGCTCGCGCACGCGTGGCCGCGTCGCATCGAGGACCTACCGGCGCGCACCGACGAGCCGCTGAAGAACCCGCTCTTCCCGTTCGGCCACGGCCGCCGCTACTAGATGACGCTGCGCTTCATGGTGTCGCGAACGTCCGTCGACAGCAGAATGATGTTTTCGCACATAGGAGCGAAGCGGCCGCCGCCGTGGATAGCGATGCGCTTCGACGCTACGGCCCCGGCGCTGGCGCGGTGTCGACGACGATCTTGCACGCGACGCGCTTGCCCTCGTCGACGCGCAGCACGACGCCCTTGAACGGCGTCGCCATCTCGCCGACGCCGATGGTGCCGGAGATCGAGCTGCCGGCCTTCACCTTCACCTCGGACGGGTTCACCGGGGTCATCAGGATCCCGATCTCCGAGTAGTTGATGGTCTCGAAGAGCAGCATCGCGCCGGCATGATGGACCGCGACCGGCACCTTGCCCGTGAAGCGGAGCGCGTGACGTCGCGAGTCCTTCACGTCGCGCAGGTAGACGGGCTGCGGACCGGTCGAGCGCTCGACGTCGAACATCTCTCGGGTGTTGAGCTCCATCGCGGTGAGGCGGCGCCCGTATACGCACGCGGTGTCCAGGTTGATCCGGCGCGGCGTGATGTCGGGCTCCGGGATCGCGCTGTGACCGTGCACGACGATCTTGGAGTAGTTCGGCTCGGGCATCCCCGGCCGATGGCGCATCCACACCATCTCCTCGCCGTGCACCTCGACGTCGATGTCCTCGACGGTGGTGGGGATGCCGGCGTGCACGAAGCAGTGATCGCCCTGAATGTGGTGGTAGGGGAGCGCGCCGAAAAACTCGCGATGCTCCTCCGGCATGACGAAGACGCCGTCGTGGTCGGCATACGAGGCGAGCGTGGCGCTGCCGCCGTTGTAGATGAACCGCGCGACGCGGCGCGAATCCGAGCCGTCGAGGAACTCGCGCAGCATCAGCTCGTGGTTGCCGAGCAGGCAGATGACGCGGCAGTACTGCTGAAGATCGAGGATGGTGTCGACCACGCCACGCGAGTCGGGCCCGCGGTCGATGTAGTCGCCGAGGAACACGACCAGCGAGTCACGCCGCAGCGGGAGCTTCTGGATCAGCGCGCGCAGCTCCTCGGCGCAGCCGTGCACGTCGCCGATCGCGAACAGCGAGGACGCGTCGTCGACCTCTTTCATGGCGTCCATGGCGTCCATGGCGTCGGGCGCCACGCTCGGGCCCGCGCCCGCGCCCGCGTCCGCGCCCGCGCCTCCGCCGTCGCGGGTCCCATCCTGCCTGTCACGAGCAGCGCGGCCAGAGTCCGTGCCGCGCCCTTCACCCGCCATTCTCGGATAATAACGCGTCTTTGGGGCGGCGTCGCGACGAGAGTCTCAGGGGGGCCTGTCGGCAGCCCGTTCAGGCAGCGACCTTGACGAACTCCGCGCTGGGCCGGGCGAAGTGGTAGCCCTGCAGGAGGTCGCAACCGAGCTCGGTCAGCTTGTCCAGCTCGAGGACCGTCTCGACGCCCTCCGCGACGAGCTGCATTCCGGTGTCGCGGCATGCGTCGACCATCGAGGAGACGAGTCGCTGGCGGATGGTCGAGGACGCGAGGTCCCGCGTGAGGCTCATGTCGAGCTTGATGAAGTCAGGCTCGAGCGTGGCGATGCTGCTCAGGCCTGCGTAGCCGGCGCCGAGGTCGTCGATGGCGAGGCGGAAGCCAAGCGACCGCAGCCTGCGCATGCGTGCGGCGATGTCGCCCACGTCGTCGAGCGCGCCGCGCTCGGTGATCTCGAGGACCACGTTGTCGGCATAGGAGGCGAGCGGCGAGGACGACGAGAACAGCTCCGCGTCGTGGAGATCCTGCGCGTGCACGTTGACGAAGAGCATCGTTCCGCGCGGGATGTTGGCGGCGGCGTCGGCGCAGAGGCCGCGGACGGCGCGTCCCAGCTCGGGCATGCGACCGGAGCGCTCGGCGTACTCGATCATCGGCATCGGCGACTGGAAGCCCGGTTCGCGGCTGCGCATGAGGGCCTCGTACGCGATGGGGCCGTGCGCCTTCAGCGAGACGATGGGCTGGAACGCCATCCAGAGCGATGAGAGCGCGCGGTCGAAGCCGGCGGCGAGGGCGGGATCCGAGGCCACCTCGCGCGGCCTGCGGAACGTGGCCTGGGCGCGGGCGACGGCGCGGAGCAGCGCGACGCGGTCGATCGGCTTCGTGAGGTACTGGACGGCTCCGAGCTCGACCGCGTCCTTGGCGGTCTCGATCGAGGGCGCGCCCGTCATGAGGATGACGGGTACGTCACAGCCGTAGCTGCGGAGGACGCCGAGCAGCTCGGTGCCCGTCATCCCAGGCATGTGGATGTCGGATACGATGACGTCGTAGCCGCCGGCCATCGCCTCGCGGGCAGCGTGCTGCGCGTCCACGGCCTTTTCGACGGTGTAGCCGCCGGCGACGAGGATGCGCTCGACGGCGCGAAGCACGAGCTTGTCGTCGTCGACCAGGAGAACGTCGGCGACTTTGTGGCGGGGGTGGAGGAGGCTGGGAGGGGTTGTGCTGTCCATCGTCAGCAGTCCATACGGCCGCACGGTTGGGCCGCTGAAGGTCAGGGCACGTCTTTTTTTGCTGCCGCTGCGAGAACCTTCGCCCACTTTCGGAGGCGGTCCTCGTCTGGGCCCTCCAGCATGATCCGCAGCTTCGGCTCGGTGCCGCTCCAGCGGACCAGCACGCGGCCGTCAGCGCCCAGGGCGTCCTTCACCTTGGCGGTGCCGAGGGAGAGGTTGCGCATCTGCTCGAGGGGCTGCCGCGCGCTGAGCGTGACGTTCTCGAGCACCTGCGGGACGCGCTCCATCGCGTCCTTCGCGAGCTCGGAGAGCGGGCGACCCGTGCGGACCATGATGGCGAGCACCTGGAGCGCGGCGACGATGCCGTCGCCTGTCGAGGCGTGGTCGAGGAAGATGAGATGCCCCGACTGCTCGCCGCCCAGGTTGAAGCCCCCGCCGCGCATCGCCTCGACGACGTAGCGGTCGCCGACCTGCGTGCGCACGAGCTTTCCGCCGCGCGCCTGCATCGCGCGCTCGAGGCCCAGGTTCGACATCACCGTGGCGACGAGCGTCTTCTTTGCGAGCTGACCGTCATCCATCATGCGGCACGCGCACATGGCCATGACCACGTCGCCGTCGACGATCTGCCCCTTCTCGTCGATGACGATGAGGCGATCCGCGTCGCCGTCGAGCGCGATGCCCATCTGCGCGCCGCGCTTCACAACCTCGGCACGGACGTTGTCGGGCGCCAGTGCGCCGGCGTCCTTGTTGATGTTGGTACCGGTGGGCTTCACGCCGATGGCGGTGACGTTGGCGCCGAGCTCGCTGAAGACGAGGGGCGCGACCTTGTAGGCGGCGCCGTGCGCGCCGTCGACGACGACGCGGATGTTGTCGAGCGAGAGACCGCGCGGGAACGTGGCCTTCGCGAAGACCACGTAGCGACCGCCCGCGTCGTCGAGGCGCGAGGCCTTGCCGATGCCGGGGCCGGTGGGGCGCGGGCCGAGCAGCGCGTCGTTCGCCATGAAGCGCTCAAGCTCGGCCTCGAGCTCGTCGGCGAGCTTGAAGCCGTCGTCGCCGAAGATCTTGATGCCGTTGTCCTGATACGGATTGTGGCTGGCGCTGATCACGATCCCCGCGTCGGCGCGCATGCTGACGGTGAGCTGGGCGACGGCGGGCGTGGGGATGGGTCCGCAGAGAATCACCCGCGCGCCCATCGAGCAGATGCCTGCCGCGATGGCCTGCTCGATCATGTAGCCCGAGAGCCGCGTGTCCTTGCCGATGAGGATCCGCGGCGTGTGGGCCTTGTTGCGGCCCGCGACGAAGGCGACCGCCTTGCCGAGCGCGAGCGCGAGCTCGGGCGTCATGGGATGGACGTTGGCGGTACCGCGGATGCCGTCCGTCCCGAAGAGCTGGCGCTCGGAGCGGGGGGCCGGCTTCGTGCTCGGGCCCTTGCCGTTGGCCTTCTCGCGGGTGCCGTTCTGTTTCTTCGCGGTCTTCTTCGTAGCGGTGACGTCTGCCATGTTCTCTCCGACCCCTCAGTCTCTGAAATTCATGAACGAGAGCTCGATGTCCATGTCGAGGCCGCGCACGAGCGCGATGGCCTTCTGGAGATCGTCTCGGTTCTTGCCGGTGACGCGCACCTGCCCGTCCTGGATCTGCGCCTGCACCTTGAGCTTGGCGTCCTTGATGCCCGACACGATCGCGCGTGCCGGATCGCCTTCGATGCCCTCCTTGACCTTGACGAGGATGCTCGCGCCGCCCTTGGCGGTCTTCGTCGGGTCCTGGACGTCGAAGAACTTGAGACCGACCTTCCGCTTGATGAGCTTCTCCTGGAGGACGTCGAGCGCGGCGTTCGCGCGGTCCTCGCTGGAGGAGCGGATGGTGAGACCGGCGTCGGTCTTCTCGATCTCGGTGGCGGTGTCCTTGAAGTCGTAGCGCTGCGCGAGCTCCTTCTGCGCCTGGTTCAAGGCGTTGTCGACCTCGTTCCAGGGCACCTTCGATACGATGTCGAAGCTCGGCATGGTCGCC
>JAYTOQ010000959.1:0-2158 GCA_043747665.1 Polyangiaceae bacterium
CCAGCGCGATGAACGGATGCAGGACGCGCAGGCGCAAGAACACGTGCGCGAGCGGCGAGAGATCCATCGCGAGGCCCGCGCGGAGCGACGTCGCCGGAAAGAGGGTGTCGCCGAGCGCTGCGATCGCGCCGCTGCAGCCGAGCACGATCACCGCGCCGAGGGCGAGCATCACGCCAGCGCGGAGGAGCGGGGACGCTGGCTCGGGCAGCGGCGTCGCCGTCGAAGCGGTCGTCGTCGCCGTCGTGCGCTCCCGCCCGAGCGTCCACGCCGTGACGGTCAGCGCGCCGAGCAGCAAGAACGTGTTGCCGAGGTGCAGCACCATCGAAAGGCCGCGCTTCATCGACTCGTCCTTCGCGACGAGCTCGAACAGCACGAGGCCGGCGCCGATGAGCGCTTCTCCGAAGATGAAGACCGCGGAGAAGATCGACGCGCGACGCGCACGATGACCGCGCGGCACCGTCCGCAGCGTCCAAATCATCAGCGCCACGACCGCGACCATCGCGAGCCCCGCCGACACGCGATGCGACATCTCGACGAGAGTCTTCGCGCTCTCCGCGCGAGGCACGAGCTCGCCATTGCAGAGCGGCCAGTGTCTTCCGCAGCCGGCGCCGGAGCCGCTCGCGCGCACAAGCGAACCCCAAGCGATGACGAGCAGGTTGTAGGCCAGCACGCCCCAGGCGAATCGGCCGAGCGCAACGGTCGACCTCGAACCGCCGCGCGTATCGATTGCAGGGCCTAACATTGTGTCGCTCACGTAGACCCGGAGGGTGTGTCGGGCAAGCGGGGATGCAGGCCCGGTGCTGCTTTCAGGCCTCAGGCATCGATGGTACTCTTGCCCCCAAGTGGCGGAACAATCCAGCGCGGATTACCGCGGAAGTCTGGGTCGATACGCGCTGTACGGCGAGATCGCCGCCGGCGGCATGGCCACGGTCCATCTTGCGCGCCTGCTCGGGCCCGTCGGGTTCGCCCGCACGGTCGCCATCAAGCGCCTCCATCCGCACCTTGCGAAGGATCCCGACTTCGTCGCGATGTTCCTCGAGGAGGCGCGCCTCGCGGCCCGCGTACGGCATCCCAACGTCGTCGCCACGCTCGACGTCGTCTCCGACGACGGCGAGCTCTTCCTGGTCATGGAGTACGTCGCCGGCGAGTCGCTCTCGCGCCTCGTGCGGAAGGCACGGGAGCGCGGCGAGCGCGTTCCTCCGCGGTACGCCATCGGCATCGTGTCCGGCGCTCTCGAGGGCCTCCACTCGGCGCACGACGCGAAGAGCGAAAAGGGGCAGCCGCTCGGGCTCGTGCACCGCGACGTCTCTCCGCAGAACGTGCACGTCGGCGTCGACGGCGTCCCGCGCCTCCTCGACTTCGGCATCGCGAAGGCCACGAACCGCGTCCAGGAGACGCGCACCGACCAGATCAAGGGCAAGGTCGCGTACATGTCGCCGGAGCAGCTCGCGAAGGGCGCCATCGATCGGCGCGCCGACGTCTACTCGGCGGCGGTCGTGCTCTGGGAGACGCTCACCGGCGAGCGCCTCTTCAAGGCCGACGACGTCCCGTCGCTCGTCTACGCGATCATCAACGAGCAGGTGCGGCTGCCCAGCGAGATCGTCCCCGATCTGCCGCCGGGCCTCGACGCCGTCGTGATGAAGGGCCTCGAGCGCGAGGCCGAGAACCGCTGGTCCTCGGCGCGCGAGATGGCAGCGG
Organism: Polyangiaceae bacterium; assembly: GCA_043747665.1. Lineage (GTDB taxonomy): Bacteria > Myxococcota_A > Polyangia > Polyangiales > Polyangiaceae > Labilithrix. The sequence goes on from JAYTOQ010000959.1 coordinate 1,699, forward strand.
CGCTCGAGAAGGTGCTCCAGCCGGCGCCCGCCCGCGAGATCGGCGAGTGGGTGCACTCCATCGCCGGGGACGCGCTGGACTGGCGCCAGGAGCTCGTCCACCGCATCGAGAGCGAGACGTCGAGCTCGATCCCCCCGCCCATGATGCGGCGCGACTCCCCCGTGCCGCGCGAGGTCACGAGCGGCGTCGTCGCCACCGCCGACGACGACGGACGCGATCAGGCTCCCACCATCTCCAACGAGGACGGCGGCGCCGACGAGCGCCAGACGCTGCTCGCGCCGAGCAACCGCACGCCCGCGCCGTCCGTCGTCTACGACGACCAGGGCGACGACTATCGGGACGGGGACGCGGACGCGGACGCGGACGCGGACGCGGACCAGGGGAGGCCGCGCATCGGGCTCGTCGCGATGGCCATCGGTGGCCTGGTCTTCGTGGTGGGCGGCGCGCTCTTCGGCATGCG
>JAYTOQ010000960.1:0-11715 GCA_043747665.1 Polyangiaceae bacterium
CCGGGACGGAATGACGACGACGATGCTGCCGGCGTCGCTGGCCTGTGAAGCGTTAGCAGCCGACCCGGGGGCGTGGCCGCTGCTGGTTGCTGACGCTCCCGATGCCGCGGCCCTCGCCGGCACCGACGAGAGAGCCAACATCATCGCTCGACGTGGGGTGTCCGTCGCTCGAGCTGCACTCCGTCGAGCCGAGCCCTAGACAGGCCAACCGCGTCACCGTAGTCACAACACGTGCAGGGTTCATGGCGGTACCCCGGGCCTCGACGGATTGCATCAGGCATGCCTCTGAGCGACAATTAAATCAAGCAATCACGAAAGGTTGCGTCATCGCCAAACGGTATGGCCACGGGCATTGACAGGCTTGATTTGGTCCTTTTCCCGACCTGTCGGGGACAGGTTGATCGGAGGGACGTTCCAGGCTATCTATGCGGCCCCAAATTGGTTGGACGCCTGGCGGACCCCAATTACGCGGCCCGCCATTTTTTTGTCCATCGATCGACCCTTCTCGCTACCCGTCCTCGCTACCCGTTCTCGCCCCCTCATTCTCTCCCCTCGCATGCACGCAGAAGCACCCAAGAGCACACCCATGATCGACCGAGCGCGGCTTCAAGCCGTGATCGATCCCATCGTGTCGGCTCACGGCGCGGAGCTTTGCGACTTCGAGCTGAAGAACGAGAACGGCTGGGTCCTCCGCATCTACGTGGAGCGCCTCGGCTCGCTCGCGAAGAAGCTGAGCACGAAGGAAGCCGCGATCGACCTCGACCTCTGCTCGAACATCGCGCGCGATCTCTCGCCTGCGCTCGACGTCGCCGATCCCATCCCCCATCGCTATCACCTCGAGGTCGGCTCGCCCGGTGTCGAGCGGCCCCTTCGCAAGACGGAGGACTTCGTCCGGTTCGCCGGCGAGAAGGCAAAGCTGAAGTTGCGGTCCGGCGTCGCCGGACAGAAGGTGCTCGTCGGCAAGCTCGGAGCGGTCGACGGCAACGTCCTCACGCTGGAGGACGGACCGAAGAGCTACCCGGTCCCGCTCGATGACGTCGTCAGCGCCCGGCTCGTGTTCGAATTTGGACCGGCACCCAAGCCAGTCACCAGTGCCAAGCAGCAGAAGAAGAGGAAGGCCTGATGTTGATTTCTAACGAAGGTCCCGACTCGAAGAAGAGCGCGAACGGTAAGAGGAAAGCCATGGCCACCCAGCAGCAAGCCCCCTCCAGCGAAGGCAGCCTCCTCCAGGCGATCGAAATGGTCGCCAAGGAGAAGGGGATCGACCGCGGTCGTCTCGTGAAGACGGTCGAGGAAGCGATCCTCAAGGCCGGCCAGAGCGTCTTCGGTCCGAACCGCGAGCTCCAGGCGACCTTCAACGAGGACACCGGCCAGGTCGACCTCTTCCAGTTCATGACCGTCGTCGACGACGTGTCAGACGACGAGCGCGAGATCGCCGAAGAGGACGCCAAGAAGGCGGGCCTCGAGGCCGAGATCGGCGAGGAGCTCGGCTTTCAGATCTTCTGGCACCCGAACGACGCGAAGAAGGCTGCCGACCAGGACAAGGAGTTCGGCGACCTCCTCATGGTGAAGCAGGCGCGCTCGTCCTTCGGACGCATCGCAGCGCAGACCGCCAAGCAGGTCCTCATCCAGCGCGTTCGCGACGAAGAGCGCGATCTCATCTTCCAGGAGTTCAAGGACAAGAAGGGCGAGCTCATCAAGGGCGTCGTCCGTCGCTTCGAGAAGGGCAACAACCTCATCGTCGACCTTGGTCGCGCCGAGGGCATTCTGCCGTTCCGCGAGCAGACCCCGCGCGAGACGTATCGGCCCGGCGATCGCATCGTGGCGCTCCTCAAGGACATCGATCGCGAGGCCCGCGGCCCGCAGATCATTCTCTCGCGCGCGGACGGCAAGCTCGTCGAGAAGCTGTTCGAGAGCGAGGTCCCCGAGATCTACGAGGGCATCGTGAAGATTGTCGCGTGCGCCCGTGAGCCGGGTGCACGCTCGAAGATCGCGGTCATGAGCCGCGACGCTGACGTGGATCCCGTGGGCGCGTGCGTCGGCATGAAGGGCTCGCGCGTGCAGGCCGTCGTCCAGGAGCTCCGCGGCGAGAAGATCGACATCGTCCCGTGGGATCGCGACCCCGCACGCTTCGTGTGCGCCGCGATCCAGCCGGCCGAGGTCAACAAGGTCATCGTCAACGAGGCGGATGGGCGCATGGAGCTCGTCGTCCCCGACGAGAAGCTCTCGCTCGCCATCGGTCGCAAGGGGCAGAACGTCCGCCTCGCGTGGCACCTCACCGGCTGGAAGCTCGACATCATCAGCGAGTCGAAGTTCAAGCAGATGGAGGAGGAAGCCATCGCCCAGCTCGGCCGCATCGACGGCATCACCGAGCAGGTCGCGCGCAACATGTACCGCATGGGCTTCCGCGCTCTCGAGGAGGTCGCCGAAGCGACGAGCGAGGAGATCGGCGGCATCCAGGGCGTCGGTCCCGAGAACGCCGCGAAGATCCGCGAGGCCGCCGAGGCCACCATGGAGAAGCTCCGCCAGGAGCGCATCACCGCGGCTTCGAGCAAGACCGAGCCGCTCACCGACGCAGAGAAGCTCCTCTTCGTGCGCGGCGTCGGAGAGCGCACCGTGCAGCTCCTCGCCGATGCGGGCTATCGCAGCGTCGACGAGATCATGCGCGAGGACGAGGACAAGCTCGCCATCAAGACCGGCCTCGGCATAAAGAAGGCACGCGCGCTCAAGCAGGGCGCCGAGCAGTTCCTCCAGAGCGAGTGGAAGCCGATCGACGCAGCTCGCAAGCTCGCCGCGGCGAGCGCAGCCGCCGCCCAAAAAGCAGAAACTCCCACGGTGTGAAGAGCCGTCGGGTCGGAAACTAGAAAAGTAGAAGGAGAATCATTCGTTTGATGGCCGAGTCCGAACAGCACGACGAGAGCAGCGAGGCGGGGAAACCCGGCTCGCGGCGTCAGTGCGCGGGTTGCGCGAAGCGCGACTTCGCGGACGATCTCGTTCGTGTCGTTCTCGATCCGGCCGACGGGGCGCTAGCCATCGACCTTGCCGATTCGCGATTCGGTCGCGGAGCCCATGTGCACGCCTCGAAAGAGTGCATGCAGAAGGCGCTTCGCGGAGGCTTCGCGAAGATCTTCAAGTGCAAGGTCGAAGGCACCGTGGATGCGCTCGGTGAGCAGCTCGTGATCGCGGCGGATCGCCGGATCGAGGGACTGCTCGCCGGTGCGAAACGCGGAAAGCTCGCGATTTCCGGCTCGGACGTTGTCCGTGCCGCCTATCGCGAGGGTACGGCTGCGCTGGTGTTGATCGCATGCGATGCGGCAGCAGCGGCGAAGCTCCCGGAAGTTCAAGAAGCGGTCAGCCAAGGCAAGGCGATCGGCTGGGGTAACAAGCAGCGTCTCGGAGCGATCTTTGGTCGCGACGAGGTCGCCGTGTGCGCCGTGCTTCACGAAGGCGTGGCGAAGGCGATCGGGAGTGCGCGCCGTATAGCGCTTCCGTTCGCAGATACGAGGAGCGAAGCATGGTGGTCGTCGGAGGATCGATGAGCAAGGTCCGTGTCTACGAAGTGGCGAAGCAGCTGAACCTCGACCCGAAGGCCGTGGTGGGGCTGTTCCAGTCGATCGGTGTGACCGACGTGCGGAACCACATGTCGTCCGTCGACGTGGACGCCGTGGAGCGTTTGAAGCGCAACCTCGAGAAGCAGAAGACGCACGACGTCGTTCAGGAGAGCATCCGGCGCGGGCCGGGCACTGTCCTCAAGCGACGCGCCGTCGCCAAGCCGGCCGGGGCCGATTCGCCCCCAAGCTCGGTCGCTGTCGTCTCGCAGCGCGAGGCTGGTTCATCCAGCGACGTCTCCGCGCGCCACGACGATGTCGCGTCCCGACGCGACGTCTCCGGCTCCGTCACGCCGCGCATCGCGAAGGACACGGGCTCGTCCCGTGCGCTTCCGCAGACGGACGTCATCGCCGATCGCGAGAGCGCTCGACCCACGACGCTCCGCGAGGCTCCCGAGGATCGTCGCAGCGCTCCCGCGGTCGCGCCTCCGGCTCCGCCGAGTGACGTCCAGCTCCCGCCCGTTCCGCCGGCTCCGCCGTCGGTGCGCGAGCGTCCCAGCGCCGGCACCGCCAAGCGCGCTTCCGCCAAGTCGACGACGAAGGAAGAGGCGGCGCCGCCGGCCCCCGCGTCGTCGCGCAAGGTCGTTCCCGACGCGGCGCCTTCGGGCAAGCTCCCCGCCATCGCGGTTGCTGCCGCGACCGTTGCCGGTGTCGTCGCAGGCGCTGCCGCTGCGGTGGCCTCCGTCTCTGCGCACGAAGAGAAGGCGGCCCCCGCCGCCGAGCCCTCGCGTCCCGCCGCTCCAGCGAGCGCTGCTGCCGTCGCGCCGGAGGCACGCACCTCGTCGCCCGCCGTGGCGGCTTCTGCGCCTGCGCCCGCGTCGTCGCCTGCGCCGTCGGAGACGCTCGCTGCGCGTCCCGCCGTCGAGGAGCGGCGTCCCCCCGTCGTCCAGCCCGAGCCGCCCGCGGCTGCTCGTCAGTCGACGGCGCCGAAGACCGGCGTCGAGTACTGGGCCGGTCGGCCCGGCGTCCCGATGCCGACTCCGATGAACGCACCGCGCACCGGCATCGGTGGTGGTCCCGCGAGCGCGATGCAGCGCCGCGTGCAATACGATCCGCGCGCAGGCGCCAACGTCGCTCGCCCGGGCATGCGCCCCGGCCAGCAGCGCGGCCCCGGCGGCATGATGGGTCGCGGCGGCATGGGCGGCCGAGGCCGTCCCGGCATGCAGCCGATCCGTCGAGGCCCCGTCAACGTCTCCACCAAGGAGATGTCGGAGCACAAGAAGGTCATCCGCATCGAGGAGAACATCACGCTCTCCGGAATGGCCGCGAAGATGAGCCTCAAGGCGACCGAGCTCCTCATGCGCCTCCTCGGCATGGGCATGACCGGTATCCACATCAACACGACGCTCGACGCGGACACCGCGAAGATCCTCGCCGGCGAGTTCGGCTGGGAAGTCGAGGACGTCGCGCAGACCGAGGAAGAGATCATCGCGGAAGCCCGCGGTGAGGAATCCTCGGGTACGCCGGCTGCTGGTGTCGACGGCGCGCCCGCAGTGGCCGCTCCGGTCGATGCCGGCTCCATCACGCGTCCCCCCGTCGTGACCGTCATGGGTCACGTCGACCACGGCAAGACGAGCCTCCTCGACAAGATCCGCAAGGCGAACGTCGTCGCGGGCGAGGCCGGCGGCATCACGCAGCACATCGGCGCTTACAAGGTGAAGACCGAGCGTGGCGTCATCGTCTTCCTCGACACGCCCGGCCACGAGGCCTTTACCGCGATGCGCGCACGCGGCGCCGGCGCGACGGACATCGTCGTCCTCGTCGTCGCTGCCGACGACGGCGTCATGCCCCAGACCAAGGAAGCCATCGCGCACGCGAAGTCGGCCAAGGTCCCGATCATCGTCGCCATCAACAAGTGCGACAAGCCGGGCGCCGAGCCCGAGCGCGTCAAGCGCGAGCTGGTGGATCAAGGTCTCCAGCCCGAAGAGTGGGGCGGCGACACGATCTTCGTGCAGGTCTCCGCGCTCACCGGCGACGGCATCCCGCAGCTCCTCGAGATGATCGGCCTCCAGGCCGAAGTCCTCGACCTCAAGGCCAACCCGAAGAAGCCGGCCAACGGCGTCGTGCTCGAGGCTCTCCTCGATCGCGGCCGCGGTCCGGTGGCGCGCGTCCTCATCCAGGAAGGTACGCTCCGCGTCGGTGACTTCGTCCTCGCAGGTCCCGGCTTCGGCAAGGTCCGCGCGATGACGAACGAGCACGGCAAGCAAGTGCACGAAGCGCCGCCGTCCACGCCGGTCGAGATTCTCGGCCTCTCCGACGTCCCCGGCGCCGGCGATCCGCTGCACGCCGTCAAGGACCCGAAGAAGGCTCAGGAGATCGCCGACAGCCGCAAGGTGAAGCGCGACAAGTCGCTCATCGGCGACGACGCGCGCATCTCTCTCGCGGGCCTCGTCGAGCGGATGCAATCCGCCGATCAGCAGGAGCTTCGCGTCATCGTGAAGACGGACGTTCAGGGCTCGCTCGAAGCCGTTGCCAACGCCTTCAACAAGCTCACCACCGACCGCGTGAAGCTCACCATCATCCACGGCGGCGTGGGTGCAATCACGGAAGGCGACGTCAACCTCGCCATCGCGTCGAAGGCGATCCTCATCGGCTTCAACGTCCGTCCCGCCGGCAAGTCCACAGCGCTCGCCGACGAGAACAAGGTCGAGATTCGCCTCTACTCGATCATCTACGGAGCCGTGGATGACGTGAAAGCTGCGATGGAAGGCCTCCTGCCGACCACCAAGCTCGAGAAGCCGTCCGGCAAGGCGGAGGTCCGCAAGATCCTCAAGATCCGCGGCGTCGCCGTCGCTGGTTGTATGGTCGTCTCCGGGAAGATCCTTCGCGGGAGCTTCGGACGCCTCGTCCGCGACGAGAAGAACATCTGGGAAGGCAAGATCACCTCGCTCAAGCACTTCAAGGACGACGTCAAAGAGATGTCCGAAGGCTTCGAGTGCGGTATCAGCCTCGACGGGTTCACCGAGCTGAAGGAAAAGGACATCATCGAGTCCTTCGAGATCGAAGAGATCAAGCAGCGGCTCTGAGCCGGCGCTGGTCCGATCGCGCGCGCCATGGCGAACGAAGCGAAGACACGACCCGCACGCGTAGCCGCGCAACTCCGTCAGGAGATTGCGCGGCTCGTGTCGCGGGACCTCGGAGATCCGCGGCTCGAGGGGCTCGTCGTCGCCAATGTGACGATGAGCGGGGATCTTCGGCTCGCGAAGATCTTCTGGCGGCTGGCCGTCCTCGACGCGCCGGGCGCGCTCTTGAACGCGCGCCTGAAGGAGACGCAGACGGCGCTCGAGCGCGCGTCGGGCAGGCTGAAGAAGGCGATCACCGCGCGGCTCCAGCTGCGCGTCGCCCCCGAGCTCAAGTTCGAATACGACGCGGGCCAGGAGAAGCGGGACCGCATCGACCAGCTCCTCGAAGAAGTGAAAAAGGACGAGCGCAAGTCGACGACCTGATCGATTGGCGCGCGCCACGCGCCGCGTGCTGATGATTCAGAACTGGAGAACCGGCATCGACGGGCCAGGCACAGAGGCCGGCATCGTGACGCTCGTGAACGGCTCGGTGCGGGCGATGACGCCCGCGCCTGCAGTGCCTGCCGTCAGATGCGTGTCGGGGGAGAGAACGACGGCGCCGCCTGTGAAGGCTAGTGCGACGCTCGGGCCACCTGCCCCGTTGCCGCTGAAGCCTGCTCGGCCGCCGAACGTGCCGGACTTCGCGGGTGTTGAGCCCGCCGGTGTCGTGCCGGGGGTTCCGCCGGGCTGCAACAGCGAGCCGAACGTGCCTTTGCCACCTCTGCCGCCGTCCCCGGCCACCAGCTCCACGGTGGTCAGGGTGAGGCCTGGACTTGCGAGCACCACTGCGGCGATGCTCCCCCCTCCGCCGCCGCCCGGCGCGCCCGCCAACCCTGGACATCCGCCCGCGCCGCCGCCCGCGCCAGCCGCGCCGTAGTAGTACTTGTTGCTGTCGGCCAGCGAACCGCTCCCACCGTAGCGCGGCCCACCGTTCCCGCCGGTCCCGCCTTTGCCAGGTGCGCCGTCGGTGCCGGCGGTGCCGGCCTTCGGAGCGTACCCGTCGGGCGAGAACGCGCCGATCGACGTCGCGCTCGCGCCGTCGATTCCGGCAGCGCCGGCGTTGGTGGCCTGCGCGACCGCATCCGAGCGATCGTAACCGTTGGCGATGACCATATGCAGGTCGGCCCGCCGACGTTGGCCGGGCTACAGACCTCGGTGGCGCCGTCACCTCCCGTGCCGCCGCTCCCCCCGTCGTGTCCGGGCGCGCCGATGCAGCTCCCGACTCCGCCTGCGCGACCGGTCTGGTGACGGACGATGAACGCAGGCGGCGTGAGGAAGCCGGGCCCGGCCGAGTCTAGACCGTCTGTGCCCTTTGCGGCCGGGCCGAGCGTGAGCTGCGTTCCATCCGTGCCGTCCACTCCGTCGAAGGCTTTTGCGGACGTGAGCTTGGTGTCGGCGACCGTGAGCATCGTCGCGTTCTCGGCGATGAGCGCGATCGAATTCGGCGCCATCGCCGTGCCCGCGGGCGCCGTCACGTCGAAGCCTTCGAGGCGCGTCGCGAGAGCGATGTCCTTTGCGCGGATGGCAGGGCTGGTCGGCGCCTGGAGCACGGCGCGCGCCCCTGCGGTCTTCCAAACGCCGCCGTCGCACGAGAGCGCGCCGATGACGGACACCGCGTTGACGAGCGTAAGGCTCTCCTTGTAGATGCCAGCGCAAACGTAGACGCGGAGCTTGAGGTCCTTCACGCGCTCGATGCCGGCGCTGATGGTGGCGAAGGGGTGGTCCATCGTTCCGTCGCCGCCGGCGGGCGCCGTGGCCGTGACGAAGACCCCGAACTCGTTCGTGAGCTCGTTGTTCGCCGGCGTTCCGACCGCGGGCGGAGGGGCGCCTTCCGGCAATCCGCCGTCGTCGTTTGCGGCTGGTGGGGCAGGCGGAGTGGCGGCGACCGGTGCCGGGTCGGACGCATCCGATCCGAAGACACCACAACCGACGAGACCGAGAAGACCAGCGCCCAACAGGATACGAGTATGCATGTATCTCCCCCCCTCGGCCGTCCGCGGCCAAAGTTGCGGAGGAGGAATAGCCGGCCGGCGATGGTCGAGCCATACCCCCTGGGGCTGACCATTGTTTCCATCCGCCGGCATCCACGGGAATTAACTGTGGAAGCCGGTCGTTCGCGGCGACATGAAGGCGGAATCGGCGAAGTCTTGGGGCAGCAGGGAGTTCGGAACGGCGTCGCTCGGGGACGTTCGAAACACGAGACGGCTGGTCGCGATGGCGGCGGCGGCGGTACGGCGGCCATCGGGTAGAGTCTCGGCCGTGTTCAATCGTTCGGCCGATCGCGCGGGAGCGTACGATTTCTTGGAGAACGAGCTGGTACCCGCTGCGGCGCTGGCGAAGAGCGTCTTCGACGCGACGGCTGCCCGAGCGCGCGGAATGAAGACCGTCTACGTGATGGTCGATGGGTCGGCGCTCTCGCTGACCGACGCGAACGGCGCGAAGGGACTGGGTCCCGTCGGATCGTCGAATGCTCCGGTGAAGGGGCTGAAGGTCATGAACGCGCTCGCTGTGGCGCCGGATGGCGTGCCGCTGGGTCTGGTCGACCAGATCTTCTGGAACCGAGCGCCGACCGAGAAGATGACGACAGCCGAGAGAACGAAGCGCAATCAGGCTCGGCCGTTTGCGGAGAAGGAGACGTCGTATTTTCTGCGCGCGTCGGAGAATGCAATCAAACGACTCGAAGCCGAAGGAGTGCATCCGTGGATCGTCATCGATCGCGAGGCGGACAACCGCGACATCCTTCTCGGGCTGCACAAGACGGGCTGCACCTTCACGGTGCGCGGCCGATGGGATCGAACCCCTTTCGGTGAGGGTAAGCAGTCGCTGCAGGATCTGCTCGACGCCCAACCGAGCCTCGGATCTCACGACGTGGAGATCGGACGGACCGGCCAGCGCGCGGCGCGAACCGCAAGCGTCGAAGTCCGCGCGGCGATCGTCACGTTGCGTTTCGACGCGCGTGGACCGGACCAGAAACCGGACGGACTGCGCCTTTACGCGGTCCGCGTGCGCGAGGTGGACGGCGGCGAGAAGGGCCTCGATTGGCTGTTGCTCACCAACACGCCCGTGATTTCCGCGGAGCATGCGCGAGCCATTGTCGACAGCTATCGCGCGCGCTGGCGTATCGAGGAATTTCACCGAACCTGGAAGCAGGGCGAGTGCAACGTCGAGGACATGCAGCTGCACTCGATGGAGGCGATCGTCAAATGGGCGACCATCCTGGCCGCCGTCGCGACGCGCATCGAACGCCTGAAGTACTTCGCGCGAAACAAGCCGGACGAACCGGCCTCGACCGAGCTCGCGCCCGAGGAGATCGAAGGGCTCAAGCTCGATCAGCGCGACAGGATGAAGCCAAAGCGGCGCAAGCTTCCCGAGATGCCGACGATGGGCGAGGTCACGCGATGGATCGCCGAGCTTGGTGGATGGACCGGCCCCGCCAACGGCCCGCCAGGATCGATCACGCTCGCCCGCGGGCTCGAGCGCCTTGGATACCTCGTCGAGGGCATCGCGCTCGCTCGTCAACCCCCACAGGGCGGACGCCCGAGACGAATCTCGTGATCAACAAACCGGCCGGCGCTGGAAATCGACGACATGAGTCCAATGGTCAGCCCTGGGGAGTATGCGGGTCCCCGCAGGTTTCTCAGCGGAGGCGCGTGACGTACCAGGCGCCTCGCCAGGCCGTCATCTCGGCGATGTCGAGGTGGCGCTGCTTGCCTTCGATCGTGAACGTCAGCTTTGCGTGCTTCATTCGCCAGAGCGGGCGCTTGAAGTCGTGCTTCCGCGGCGTGAGCTGCGTGATCGAGTGACCGAGCTCGAAGCTCACGAACTTCGCGTTCTCTATGCCCTTGATGCGCTTGTGGGTCCGCTCGACCGCGCGATGGAACGCGCCGGAGACGCGCTTTTCCCAGGCTTTTTGCGGGTCGGCGGCGTCGCGCGTCCAGACGTAGGCGTCGCGCGGGAAGAGCGCGTCGTTCGCGAGCTCGGGGTTGTTCTGCGCGATGGCCTCCAGGAGGTGACGCATGCGGAGCGGAAGCTCGTCGGACGCGGCGGGCGGCATCACCAGGTCGGCCTCTGACAGCCCCGCGTCCGCCGCCGCTGCTACGCCGCCCTCCACGCCCGCATCCTTCGCGCGCGCAAGGATCGCCGAGTCACCGCCGTCCGGCGCGGCGCTCGACCGGTCGCCGCACGCTGCAGCCGCGCAGGCGAGCGCGAGGAGCGCTGCGAATCGCGCGAGGAGCGCTGCGAATCGCGCGAGGAGCGCTGCGAATCGCGCGAGCCGCGCGAGCCGCGCGAGCCGCGGGAGGACGTCGGCAGGGTCGAAGGCGCCGGTGAGACTCCGCTCGATCGAGAGCCGCAAGCTCGCTGTATCTGCCATCTCCATCGAACACTAAGGGTGTAGCGACCACGCTGCGCGTCCGCAACGTATCGCGACGAAGCGGGCGATTTCGCTTGCGCCGGAATGCACGCGTTAGCAGTCGTGCGCGTCAGCGCAGCGAGATGATTCGCTGCTGCGCCAGCTCGGAGAGGATGCGGAGCGTGTCGATCTCGGGCATGCCGCTCACGTCGATAATCATCTCGAGGCTCGAGACGCCATCGACGAGCGAGAGCACAAACCCGGCCCGATGGTCGATCGATAGCCAGCGCAGCTGATCGCGCGGCACCATCACGAGCGGTACCCGATCGAGTGGGCCGATGCGGGTAGCATACATCTGCTTCAGCACCCCGCGGCACTGCTCGGCACACGCCTTCGCGACCGCGTGGTTCGGATCGGTGCCGAGGATCTCCTCGGCGATCGCGAGCGCGCCGCTGTAGTCGCCGAGCGACACGCGGTCGTTCATCTCGCGCTCGCTGACCGGAGGCCTCGACGCGCTCGCGGCACGGACGTTCGCGAGGACCTCTTCGGGCACGGCACGCCGGACCGTCTCGACGGAAGGCTCGTGCACGCCGTCCGCGTCTTCTTCCTCGTCGCCATCGTCGAGCACCGGCGGCGTCTTGACGATCTCCAGCACCGGATCCTCGTCCGGACCATCGCCGGGCGGGGGAGGGCG
>JAYTOQ010000961.1:0-3312 GCA_043747665.1 Polyangiaceae bacterium
GAACGTCTTCGACGTTGGGCGTGGTGTTGCGCGCGTCGAGATGCGTAATCACGGCGCGCTCCTGACGCTGCTCGTGGTCGAGGCGGTCAGAGTGGGCGGCATGCAACGCCGCGAGCACTGGCCAGGATTGTCTTTGAACGCTTTGGCCGGCGTCTCCGGCCGCCGCGTCAGCTCCTCTTCTTCGGTCGCTTCACCTTCGCCGGCAAAGTGGCGATTTTTCCGGACTCGAGGAGCTTTCGAAGCGCGCGCTCCATCTCGCGTCCGAAGATGACGCGCACCGCCTCGAGGCCGGTGGGCCGGAGCGCCTGGAACATCTCCGCCGCGTCGGTGGTCTCGATCGCGCCTTCCTTCGCGCGCTTCACGAAGAGATCGACGAGATCGTTCGCGGTGCGCGCCATGTGCTTGCGAACGATGTCGGCGCCGGCGAGCGCGGTCTCGAGATCGATGCCCGCCGCCTCGAGCTTCATGGCGACGGCGAGCAGCGCCGGGCTGAGCAGGAAGAGCACCTCGGAGCGGCGCTCGAGGAGCCGCGCGCGCAGGAGATCGGCGATGAGGCCGGGCCTCCGCGTGCCAGCGAGCTCGTACAGCTCCGCCTCGGTGACGGTCCGCGGATGATCGTTCGCCCAAGAGGCCTGTAGCTCCTGCTCGACGCCCAGCCACTCCGCGAGGTCGGTCTCACCCTTGTCGATGCTGGCGAGCAGATCGCGGATGGCGTTGATGCTGAGGCCGCGGTCCTGGAGCTGCGCGATAAGCTTGAGACGCTCGACGTGCTTCGGCCCGTAGTACGCGACGCGCCCGCGGATCTCCGGCGCCATCAGCGCGCCGCGCGACTGGTAGAACCGGATGGTCCGGCTCGGAATGCGCGCCAGCGACGCGATCTCGTCGATGGTGTGCTCGGTCGACATCGGAATGATGGTACGCGCTCAGGCCATCTCGCGGATCGCTTCGCGCACGCCCTGCACGCTCCCGCCCTGGCGGCCGAGCCGGCCCACGTGCGCGAGCGCCTTCTTGAGCGTTCGTCCCCAGCTGTCGGTCTTGTAGGCGATGCCGTGCCGCTCGCAGATGGCGCGGACCTCGGGCGCGACCTCGCGAAGGCGCTGCGGAGGGAGCGTGGGGAAGAGATGATGCTCGATCTGGCGATCGAGGCCGCCGCACAGGACGGAGACGGGCCGGCTGACCTCGTAGTTGTTGGTGGCGGCAATCTGCATCGCGTACCAGTGGCCGCGCCCGTGCGTTCTGGTCCCGACGGGGTAGCTGGTGACGTCGTCTCCGACGTGACCGCAGTAGATGGTGGCGGCGGAGTAGACGTCGCGCATGGTCTCGGCGAGCCAGTTGCCGAGCAGGACCTTCCAGAAGAGCGGACCGGCGAGCAGCGGGAAGAAAACGTAGTTCTTCAGGTAGTAAGGCACCCACTTCCGCAACGAGCGCGTCCACGCCAGGCGCTTGCTCGCGAGCGAGCGATCGGGGAGCACGTCGAGCCTCTGCTCGAGGCCGTTATCGAAAAAGACGTCGTTGAGCCCCGTGAAATGCGTGTTCATGAGGAACGCGAAGTTCGGCGCGAGCACCCCCACCATGAACGCGAGCTGGAAGCGCTGGCCGGGCGTCGAGGGCGTCTGCTCGGTGAGCCGCGCGGGGCCGAAGTGGATGTCCGGATCCTTGCCCGCGACGTTGGTGTTGCCGTGGTGCTTCACGTTGTGGCCCTCGCGCCACGACTCCTCGTCGATGGGCGTGTCCCAGCGGAAGGTGCGCCCACGAAAAGCCTCTCCGCCTTCGAGCTTGTCGTACGCCCCGTGGAGCGCGGTGTGGCCGATCTCGGTGGCCTGGAGCTGCTTGTGGATCCAGAGCGCGCCCACGCCGAGCCCGAAGGTCACGGGCTCAGGGCTGAAGTGGATCAGCACGCGGCCGATGACCTCCATGGCGCGGGAGAAGCGATTCAGGCGCTTCACGTAGAGGAGATCCTCCGCGCCGACGCGGGCGAGCGCACGGCGCTTCACCTCGTCGATCTCGTCGCCGAAGGCGCGGTAGTCGGGGGTGCGGACAGAGGTGTTCACGACGACGTCCATGGTCGTTCCTTCCGGTGACGGCAGTGCACGCCCGCGCAGGAGGCGCAGGCGGCGGTGCGCGCGTCACTATGTAGTGAATCACCTTTAACTGTGACAGTCTCCACTGTCAAGGTTGCTTCGCTCGATTCCCGCCCGGCGCGGCGATCCGACCGAGATCAATCCGCGATCACGCCGCGGTCGTGGACGCCGCGGCGGGGAGCTCGGCGTCGCCGGCCGCGCCGAACTGCGCCTCGTGCAGCTCGCGATAACGACCGCCGCGCGCCATCAGCTCGTCGTGCGTGCCTCGCTCCACGATGACGCCACCTTCCACGACCAGGATCTGGTCGGCCGCGCGAATGGTGGAGAGCCGATGCGCGATGACGAACACCGTGCGGCCGTGTCGCAACGTGCTCAGCGAGTCGCGAATGGCGGCCTCGCTCTCGCTGTCGAGGCTGGAGGTCGCCTCGTCGAGCAGCAGGATCGGCGCGTCGGCGAGCACGGCGCGTGCGATCGCCACGCGCTGCCGCTGGCCGCCCGAGAGCTTCACGCCACGCTCGCCCACCACGCTGTCGAGGCCGTGCTCGAAGCCGTCGATGAACTCGTCGCAGTGCGCGATGCGGCTGGCCTCGGCGATCTCGGCGCGGGTGGCGCCGGGCCTCGCGAATGCGATGTTCTCGGCGATGGTGCCGTCGAAGAGGAACTCGTCCTGGAGGACGACGCCGAGCTTTTTGCGATAGTCGCGGAGGCGGAGCCCGGCGAGGTCGCGTCCGTCGACGGTCACGCGACCGCGCGTGGGGCGATGAAACGCCATGAGGAGCGAGAGCATGGTGCTCTTGCCTGCCCCGCTTGGGCCGACGATGGCGGTGGTGGTTCCGGCGGCAGCGCGGAACGACACGTTGCGCAGAACGGGAACGCCTTCGGTGTACTCGAACGAGACGCCGTCGAAGGCGACGTCCCCGCGGACCACCTCGAGCGCTGCGCGCGCGTCGTCGCCCGCGTCCTCACGCGTGATCGACTCGATGTCGCGGAGCCGATCGAGATCGGCGAGCGTCTCACTGACACGCGTCGCGATCTGCGGGAGGTCGCCGAGCGGCGCCGCGAACATGAGCGCGAACGCCACGTAGCTACCGAAACTACCGAGCGACATGCGCCCTTCCAGGATGGCCCGCCCCCCCAGCACCACCACGATGGCGATGACGCCCGCCGAGATCACCACCGCGAGCCCGCTCATCACCGAGGAGCGCGTCGTGGTCTGCGACAGGATGCGGAA
>JAYTOQ010000962.1:0-1544 GCA_043747665.1 Polyangiaceae bacterium
GCGCTCTGGCTCACCGGTCCGTACGCCCGGGCGAGCCGCCACGGCAAGCACGGCGAGCGCGTCGCCGCCGTCTCCGACGAGCGCGAGATCCCCGACGACACGATAGAGGCGCTCGTCACGCACGCTCGCGGTCAGCTCATCGCGTCGCTCGAGAAGGCCGCCCTCGAGTTCGGCTCCCTCGAGTTCGCGGACGAGATGGTGGAGCGCGGTCTCGTACGCAAGGTGGTCGACGCCGAGGGCCGCGACGCGTGGATCCCGGTCGACGTCCAGCGCCTGCGTCTTCGTGATCGGCTCCGCGCGCTCTTCACGGCGGATTACCTCAACGCGCCCTACACGTACGCCGAGCTCTTCGTCTGCCATCGCTGCGAAGCGGTGGTCTTCGACCACCACGCGAAGAAGGTGGGCATCTGTGGTGCGCACCGCATGAGCAGCATGGCGCGGCCGGGCGGCACCGAGGCGAACGCCAAGGATCCCTCGGGGATTCGCCCCCTGACGACGCCGCGAAAGACGCTCGCTCGCGAAGACTGAGCTCCGGATTTGCACGAACGTTACGGGCAATTAATCCGCCGTTAAGGCGAACTCGACATCCGAGCGCTACGAAGTGATCGATGACGCACGTCGCGACCACCGACAGCGCGCGACGCAGCTGCATTATGCAACGCTCGCGCATCGGGGCGGTTGCCGTCGGGGTTGGCGTCGCCGTCGCCATACTCGTGGCCGCGCCCGCGGCGAACGCCGATGTCGACTTCGCGGTGGGAGGCACCGTGGGCGCCGCATGGATGCGATCGCTCCCTGCGCTGACAAGCGCGAGCACGATGACTGCCGCGCGCGAGGTCCCCGGCACGCGCATCCCCATCGGCGGCGCGCTCACGTGGGCAGGCGCGGGCTTCGAGCTCGGCGCGAGCGTCGACGATCGCATCGTCGTCCCAGGGATCGGCATCGCCGCCTACGGCGCGGTCGGCAGCTACGACACCATCATCACGTCAGCCGATGGATCGATCGCACGTGTCCATCCGTGGACCGCCTATCGCTTCGATATTCTCCTGCCAGGCATCGGCTATCGTTGGAAGCACCGCCGGTTCATGATCCAGACCAGCCTCCGCACTGGAGTCTCCGCGATGATTATGGACGGCTCGATCGCTGGAGGCGCGAGCGACGCGGCGACGTCGCTCTCGGGATTCTCGGCGGTCCTCGAGGTTCAGCTCGAGGCGTGCCGCCGGCTCGATCCCGTTACGCGCGTCTGCCTCCAGGTTGCGCCGCGCATCTACGACTTCGGTTTCATGAACGGCGGGACCCTCGGGCTTCGCGTGGAGTGGGGACGATGACAAAGACGAAGACCATTGAGAAGTCGCGGACGCGGAGCACGTGGACGGCACCGGTCCTCGCCGCAGTGCTCGGCGTGCTCGCCTCGACGTCGACCGTTGGTTGCTCGACGTCGAGCGGCGAGACGGTGGACAGCGTCGCGTTGCGTGCGGAGACGCCGCTGCCCGCGCGCGGCGGCTCGGTGGTCGTCGACGGATGCGTGCTCGACCCATGGCAGCGCG
>JAYTOQ010000963.1:0-22011 GCA_043747665.1 Polyangiaceae bacterium
CGACGGGACACCCGCGCCGTCGCTCCTCCCCGTCGTCGGCACCGGCGTCACGACCTCACTACGCGCTCAGCTCGCTGCGTAGGGTCGTGAACGGATACACGCGCTGACACGCCTGCGGACCACCATGCTGACGACGAACGAGATACGAACACCGCGGTAATGAGGTCGTTGAGGACATCAAATGCACTGTCATTGAAGGGATTTCGTGATTAGCGTTAGGCAGAATGCGAGTCTTCGAACCCGGCGACCGGGGGCAGGCGGCTGCCGGCCGCGCCGGTCGACTCGCCGAGGCTCTGCCGTTGACATCGGCATCGCGCGTGCTCGCCATGATGCCTCCGATCTCGATTCCACGGCGCATTCCATTTGCGCATGCCGGCGTCGAGGACGCCTGGGGTACCTCGCCGGCCGAGAGTGCACGCCAGTCGCGCCAACCAGCGGCGCGGCGATGCAGGAACGACGACGCGCCGCACTCCCCTGTCCGCCGCGTCGCGCGATGGGGGCGCGTTGTAGGGCAGCGGCTCGGAACGAGATTGGCATCCCTGAGCCATTCGCAATGAAGACTTCGAACGAGCCTCCACGCATCCGCATCCGCATGCGCACACGCGGGAGACATGCGCTAGGGCCAATCATTGGACTGCTGCTGCTGGCGTTTGCTCTCTTGTGCCCCTCCCAGTCCGAAGCGGCTGACACAATTCGCCTCCAGCTTCGCTGGCAGCACCAGTTCCAGTTTGCCGGCTATTACCTGGCGTGCGATCGCGGGTATTACGCGGCCGCTGGTCTCGACGTCATATTGGTGGACACCAAAGGCGACCTCGAACCCATCGCGGAGGTCACCGAAGGACGCGCCACCTACGGAATCGGCTCGAGTGACCTCGTACTCGCACGTGCGCACGGCAAGAAGGTTGTCGCGCTCGCCGCTATCTTCCAGCATTCGCCCTTGGTCCTCCTTGCGCTCCGTTCGAGCGGTATCGACTCCGTGCACGACCTCGCAGGCAAGCGGGTCGCCATCGAGCACGAGGCGGCAGACCTCGTCGGGTATCTGCAGAGCGAAGGCCTGTCCGCGTCCTCGTACCGCCAGCGCCCACACGCCCAGAACGTGAAGGAGCTGCTCGAAGGCCGGGTCGACGCGATGTCGGCGTACCAATCGGATGAGCCGTTCGAGCTGGAAGCAGCCAACCAAGACGTTCGCGTCTTCTCGCCGCGCGCCGGTGGTATCGACTTTTACGGAGACACGCTTTTCACCAGCGAGGCGGAGGTCGAACAACACCCCGACCGCGTCGACGCCATGATTCGCGCCTCCAAGCGCGGCTGGGAAGACGCGCTCGACGATCCGGGTGCGGGTATCGACGCCGTGCTCCGGCGCAGCCAGCGGCATTCGCGGGCGCACCTCGAGTACGAGGCGATTCATACGGCTCCCCTCATTGCGGCGGACATCGTCGAGCTCGGATACATGAACCCGGCTCGCTGGCAGCACATCGCAGATACTTATGTTTCGCTCTCGCTCATTCCCTCTAATACGGACTTGCGCGGCCTGGTGTATCGCGCCCCCGCACAGCCTCTGCCACCTTGGGTCTACGCCGTTCTCGCTGGGTCGCTTGCGATCGCCGCCGTCATCGGCGCCGGCTGGCTTCGCACGCGGAACCTCGCTCGGGCGTTGGCAGTCGCCACCCATCGCTGGCGCACCTTCATCGAGGCGTCGCCGCTACCGATGGTGGTGGTGGGGGACGACGGCGCGCTCCTCTACGAGAACACTCGTGCCAAGGCGCTGACGACGCCTGAGCAGGGCGGCCTCGATCTTATCAGGCTCATTGATCGACCGGCGGTGGCGGAAACGCTCCGCGACGGGCTCACCCACGCGTCGACGAGTGAAGTCGAGGTGTCAGTCGACACCGAGGGCGACCCCCATGGGGCCACACGACGGTGGTTGCTCCTCTCAGCGGCGCTATCCGAAGTGGCCGGCGCCCGCGGGCTTCTCATCTCCATCATCGACGTCACCGCGCAAAAAGAGCTCGTACGATCGCTGCGACGAAACGCCGAAATAGAGGCGGCGATCGCGGCGGGACGTGCTGATAGCCAGCGACGACTGCTTGCGATCCTCTCGCATGAATTCCGGAACCCGCTCGCCGGAATCGACCGTGCCGCCAATCTCCTCGAGATCGCGGACGACCCCAGCAGCGCGGTCACCGCCAAACGCCTCGCCGGGATCCGCGCGCAGGTGGGCCGATTGAACATGCTCGTCGACAGCATCCTGTCGACCGATCCCGTGGACGTCGATTCGTTGAGGCCTCGCATGAAGCTGTTCGAGGTTGGGCCCTTCCTCGAAAACCTTCGCGATGCGATGTCGGAGGAAATGGCAGAACGGGTCCAGCTCGTCATCCTCCCCGCGGCTTTGACGGTCAGCGCTGACCCGCGTCTTCTCGCTCTTGCGCTCTCGAATCTCGTCGATAACGCGCTTCGCTACGCGCCAGCCGACACGCCGGTATGCCTCCGCTCGGAACGACGCAACGGCATGATCGTGATTGACGTCCTCGACGAGGGGCCGGGATTGAATCCCGAAGATCTGCCTCACGTCGGCACGCCTCATCGGCGCAACGACGGCACGCAGCAAGGCACTGGGCTCGGATACTATTTTTCGAAGACCATCGCAGAGGCGCACGGCGGCGCCGTGGTCGCCGAGAATCGACCCACCGGAGGCTTGGCGGTCAGTTTACAACTCCCGGCTCCCCGCTGACGGCGGAGGCGGCGAGCTCGGACAGACGTCTCCCCTAAAGACATACCCTTCTCCATAGGCGGACCGAAGAGGAAGCTCGACGCCCGTTTGCGCGAGAACCTTGCGGCGAAGGCGCGCCGCAAAGTTGTCGAGATTGCGAAGGTTGGCGAGCGTATTTGCCTTGCCGAGATCGCCAAGGAGGAGGTCGCGGGTCACGACGCGGCCGGCGTCGCGGAGGGCTCTCTGGAGGAAGAGCGCCTCCTGATGGGTGAGCGCAACGCATGCTCCGCCGGGGACCTGCAACTTGGATGCGCCCTCGTCGAGCGCCCATGTCGCGCGCGTCGGGTCCCGATGGTCTCGGTCGAAGCGGCGGAGGACGCTCCTACACGTCGCCTCGACGACCGCGAGCGACCGGTTCTTCACGACGTAGGCGTCGGCTCCGCAGGCGAGGCCCCGAAGGTAGTCCTCGTCGGCTCCGAACGCGGTGAGGAGGACGATGGCGGGCGACGAAGCTCGCTGGCGGAGCTCGGTCACCAGACTGAGCCCGTCTCGGCCCGGTAGCCCAATGTCGAGGACCACGAGCTCGGGCTCGACGTCCTGGTCGACACGAAGGAACGCCTCGACACTTTCACACCCGCTCGCTGCGAACCCGCGAAGCGTGAGAAAATCGACGAGGTCTCGCCGGAGGTGCGCGTCGTCCTCGACGACGAAGACGCGTATCTGTTTTTCCGCCATGGCGATCGAGGCCGCTTTAGCGAACCACTAAATGCGCACGCGGGCCAGGAGAACGCCCGCGGCAAGGGGTCGCGGTGCGCCTGCGCACGCATGAAGCGGACGGAATTGAACGGAATCGTGGGCGCCGCGTCGGCATCCTGCCTCATATCCTGCTCAGGATGAAATTGAGTCGCAGGCAAGCCGTGTCCGCGTTGGGCCTCGGATTCATGGCCGCCGCGCTACCCGTATCGCTCGGATGCGCCGCCGACGATTCCGCGCCCGCGCCCGCCCCCGTAGGGCCGCGGCGGGTCGAGAAAACCATCCACTTCGCGTGCAGGGGACGCGAATCGATCCTTGCCGCAGCGACGCATCTCGAGCTGCAGATCGGCGACCAACGCATCCGGAGTCAGCTTCACTCGGCGGAGACGCGCCGCCAGGCGCTGGAGAGCACCGACGCCTCGGACCAAGCGCAGCTCATGACCGCAACGCACTTCTTCACCGACGTCCCGCTCTCGGTCGAAGCGGCGCAAAGCTACTCGGTCTACGCGATGATCGAGAACGGTCTCGAGGTCTTCGTCGCCGGCGGAATTCACGTGCCGGGCGCTGCCGACCGTCTCCGCGCCGCGTCCGCCAATCCCTCCGAGCTCGACCCGAACGACTTACTCGACGACGAGGACTGCGCAGTGTGGGCGGCGTTCAACACGCCGAGCCTCATCTCGCACGACGCAGACACCGCCCAGCGCGTCATCGACGAAATCAGGCGTGCTCCGAGCTTCGGCGCGCTGACGACCGCGATCGGACTCTTTCCCAACCCCGACGATCCGCGCGACGCGCCGCCCACGCCGGACCGCAGGCAGACACGGGCGGGCTGGGTGGTCGGTGTCTATCGCTACTACCAGATCGGCGCCCAGCCTCCGGTTCCGGTCTATCGGCTTCGCCTCGACGGCACCCAGGTCCTCGACGCGTCGGGCAGACCCCAGATCGTGATTGACTGGAACCTCTCGAGCGAGACGTACCTCACCGTCCAACCGGTCAGCGTGAGCACCCTCGCCGCTGCAGTGGTTCGCGAGGTGAACGCCTCGTTCCAAAACCAGCGTGCAGCGTACGAAGGGGTGAAGTACTTCACGTACCCGGGCCTGGCGACGCAGGCGGCGGGGTCGGCCTCTGGATCGGTGTCGGGGTCACGGTCGGGGCTGGGGGCGGAGGACGACAGCTTCGACTTCTCGCAGCAAGGCGTCACGACCGCGCATCGCAAGCTCGAGGTCGAGCCGAACGGCAGCTCTTTCGGTGTGAAGCTGACCAACTACCTTGCGCTCGGCGCGATGTTCGGTGTGAGCCATTTCGACGCGAACGGTGCCGAGCTCAGCACTCAGTCGCTGGGGTACGTCAGCTCGACGTACTACCCGTCCCTGGTTCGACTCGCTGGCGCATCTTCGGGAGAAGCGTCCTTCATTCGCCCGTCGAACGCGGTGCGCACCACCGTGTGGACCAATACGATGGGCGTGCGCGACGGAACGGACCCGGGCTGGGACGGAGACGGCGTGAGCTACACGCGGCGCGCCATCTTCACTTGGATCGCGACCGTCATGACGGACATCATCATCCCGGGCCTCTGCCTCACGATGGGTGTCGTCGGCGGTAAGAAGGCGGGCGAGGACCTCCTCCACGCCATGATCGAAGGGGGAAGTGGCCAGCTCATCGACGCCGCCATCGAGGTCGTCCTGTCGGCCGCGGCGTCCGTCTACAACGTTACCGAGGGCCAGAACGTGGGCGCGGTGTTGCTGGACTTCGGCAAAGACTTCCTCAGGATCGTCGCTCGACTTGCGGAGCTGGTGCTCTTGGAGTCTCCCGCGTACGCGGTCGCCACCGCGAAAATTCTCTTCGAGGCGTTGACTACCACCACCCTCGAAGTATCGACGCCGCTGCTCGGATGGGCCCTGGTGGCGATGGAGATCGTGAAGACGGTCGCGCAGCTCGCGTTCACCACCGAGCACATCGTCGCCGGTCAGGTGCTCACGCACGGCGTCATACGTTATTCCCACCCGCTGGCGGTGCGCATCACTCCCAAGGACAGCGCCTATTTCCCGAGCGGCGTGGCTTACTGCCGCGTGCAGGTCTCGAGCTCGGACGGCAAGTCGCCATTCATGCCGACGGATCAGGTGGTCGCCTTTGCGCCTGACTCCAAGGGCGGGTTCGAGTCGTTCGAGACCGTGGTGTCGAAGGTCCCAATCCTCGTCCCTCTCACCGTCAAGGTGAGCCTCTACGATCGCGACCCCAACGGCACCGACGGCGCGACCGCGCGCGGAACCGTGCTCGGTGAGCATCTCGGGAACGTGTCGTCTCCGGGCGAGGAGCAGACGGTCGAATTCGAGATCGACATACCGCCGCTTCCCATCATCGACTCTACGCAATTGATCCACGACGTCGCGCTCGTCGCCACCCCGACCGGCTTTGCGTGGAGCGCGAGCGGTACCCCCGCACCGGTGCCAGACTTGAATCCGTATCGGTGCCAGGCGGGCGCGCTTTGCGGTGTGTCGTCGATTCACGTTCGCCAGAACGCCGCTCAGGCGGGCCGCGTCACGTTCGACTTCACGACCTTCACCGCCGACGGCGCCAGTCCTGTCATGGCCGGCGTGGCCATGGCGCCCTCCCTTTCCAAAGCCTCTTCGGTGGCCTCGGTGAGCATCAGCCCTCCGCCACGTGGCGTGGCCGTCCGACGTCTCGTCACCAGCCTGGCGGGTCGTTCGATCGTGCTCTCGCAGACCAAGACCGAGGCGGTTCGCGTCTACCTGGCCGGCGACGACGACTCCGACTTCCCCGCGGAGACGTGGCAAGAGAACGATGCCAGCCTCTACACTACGTCGCGGTCGAGCGATGTGCAGGGGGCGCGCCTCTCGCCCGATGGGACGTGCCTGTTCCTCGCACTCGGCGAGGCGGTGGAGATCATTCCGATCCCCCTTGCAGCGAAGCCGCGTGCCAATGCTCAAACGAGCTATCTCGTAACCCGCCCCGGCTCGGCGACCGGCTGCATATCCCTAGCAGTGGCGGCGGCTGGTTTCCACCTGCAACGCCAGTTCGCTGCCCTCGACAGCGGGCTCGCTCGTGTATCGGTGTTCGATTACGCCGGGAATTTCATTCCCTACTTCGGAAGTCCCAATGGATATGTCGAGTTGAATCGCGGAAGCCGGCAAAATCGTCTCTTTCACGACATCGACGTGGACTCAGCGGGCCAGGTCTGGGTGCTAGTGAGCGAGCCCGACTTCTCACGCTACTATCTCGAAGTCTACGGGCGTACCGGAGCGCTCTTGGCGGCATTCACGGACGTCGCGGCCGACCGTTTTGCGCTCGACCGATTCGACCAGGTCTTCACCCTCAACCGACGCGCATCGACCGGCCCCAAAGGCTATGCGGTGCCGTCGATCAGTCGCTGGTATCTACAAAATTCATGATGCGATTCATGCTGAATTTTCGATTGGGCGTCCTCCTCATGATGGTGATGTCGGCGCTCATGGCGTGCGCCGACGATGCCGAGCCCACGCCGTTGGTCGCCTGCGAGCCTGGCGGGAAGAGCTACGCAGCCGTCGAGAGTGGCGAAGCGGTGTGCGACGTGCAGCATGTCGTCGCGCCGTTGTCGCCTATGCGGGTCGATGCGAAGGCGGGTATCGGTGCGATTCGTTTTCCGCTGCGTATCACCCGGGAAGAGTCGCGCGACTACTGTTTCAGCGACGACAATGCCGAGCTCCATCGGCTCACTCTCTCGTCGCGCGACGGGGCGGAGCGCTTGCGACTGACAGCGGGAGACGCGTGTATTGCGTTGAGCCTGCCCGTCGGCGACTACGACGTCTGGGTCGAGCACGAGAAGGTCGGCAGCATCGACGAGACGCCGGATACCATCTACTCGCGGTTGCAGGAGGTGAGCGGCCGACCCACGATCGCCTTCGCGAGCAACGCGTGCCCCGGGTGTCAACTCGGAGCCGTACCCTGGCCTTGCTCCACCAACGAGACCACGGTGCTGAAGCTGTTCTCGTGCGGCTTCGCCGGCGACTTCAACGGCGCGACCATCGGAGGCAAGTGCTCGGACCCTTCGACGTACGATCCCTACTCCTTCGATCCGGGTGAACCCGGGGCCACCACCTGTTTTCTACGAGGTTCATTCGCGAACGCGGATCTCACCCAAGCCCGGGTCGAGGTCGCGGGGGTCAGCTCCCAGAACGCGCTCCAGCTCGATGGGTACTTCTTCGCAGCCCGGTTCTCGCCGGAGTTCTTCACCTCCCGCGATCCGAGCGTGTTCGTCGATGTGAGCCTCACGGCGACCGGGATGTTCGGCGACGCTCCGGACATGACTCATTGGAGGATTCACGCCGGCGGGGGAGGCGACGTGTTCAACGACAAATATCTCTTCCAGCTCAATCACGCCGCCTCGTTCGACGGCGCGCCTTTCATCGCTCGTCAATTTTTCGAGCCCTACATCCGCAGCGGGTCCATCGTCGACTTCTCGCGCGTCGAGATTCAACCTTTGTCGGGGGACTTCGCCGGCGTCGACTTTAGCAACTCCACCGTGCGCCACATCAAGCCGTTCACCAGCCCGCGATCGTTCCGAGGCGTGAGCTTCACGAACGCGCATATCGAGGATTCCGTCATCTCGGCAAGCGACCTGAGCTTGGCCAGCTTCCGGAACGCAACGCTCGACAACGTCGTTTTCACGGCCAGCGACGAGGCGATCATTCCTGCCACGCAAATGGCGATTGCGAACGCGACATTCAAAAACGTGCTCTTCGGAGACAAGGTCATTTCGTCTTCCGGCCTAAGGTTCGACTTCTCGGGCAACGAAGTGCGCCATTCCGTCTTCGACTCGGTGCAGCTCACGAACGTCAACCTGCGCAACGTGCAGTTCACGCAGGGGACGACGTTGAACGATTTTCGCGCCCTCGGCTCCGATCTCAGCGGCGTCACCCTGTCCGTGGCCAAGCTCGCAGGCGTCGACGTGAGCTACAGCACGTTCGCGCCGACGTCGGTCGCCATCGATGGCCAAGGCGCCGCCCTCACGTACACCAACCTCACCGCGCGAGGCGCGTACTTCATGGGCGATTTCTCGAGCGCGACGTTCGACAACGCGCTCTTCACGGACGCCATCCTCGACGGAACGTTCACCGCTACGCATTTTTCCAAGTGCACGATGAATCGATCAATCCTGTCGTGCAGCGCCTCGGGTTGCAGAGGTTTCGACGGCGCATTCTTCGACCTGAAGACCACGCTTACCGAGGCGTACTTCGTTGCCAGTGCCGAGAATGCCGTGTTCGACGACGTAACCGCAGACAAGGCGGTATTTCGCGCGAACATGAGGGGCGCAAGGTTCACCAACACCAACCTCGGGCAAGCACGCTTCTGCCTGCCCGATTCCGGCACGCCTCCTTACTACTCGGCGATGACCTTCTCGAGCTCGACGCTCGACGAGATGGCCATCCCGATCCTCGGCAATGCGGTGCCGAGCGGCCCGAGCAACCCCGGGCCTGGCGAGGAGGTCTGCCAGGGCGCCATCGGCGATGTCGATCGCGACAACCTGGGCACGAAAGGCGTGGGCCGCTGTCCGAGCGGGTACCCGCCCGCCAACGGGCTGGACTGCAGGGGCAGCGACTGGGAGGTGCCGAACAAGCAGAACGTGCCGCTCGTATGCTGCACGCCGAAGCGAGGAGACAAGAACTGTTCGCGCGCCGTGAAGGGGCAACCATGCATCAGCCGTTGTGATTGCGCGAGCCTGCTGTGCAACGCCTCTGCGTGTTTGTGAGCGCGAGCGCCTGGAGCGGCTAGCCCGAGCGTGGCGGACAGAATTGAACGGAATCGCGTGTCGACGAAGGGCGGCTGAGCCGCCGTACCATGGGGATTGCCGATGAAGCTCACTGTCAAGGTGCTCGGGATGAGCGCCACTCTGTGTTTCGCTTCCGCCGGCTGCTCTGCGGACCACGGCGACGGCCACGATGGCGGTGCCGCGCTGGACGATGCCGGGGCGACGTCGGCGGAGAGCGGGAGCGAGTCGACGCTTCCGGCCGATCTCGTCCAGCGGATCGAGCGCGCGGTGGTGACAGACGCGGGAGGTGGAGAGGTGCGCGGCTCGGCGAGGCAGCGGTGCGACGAGCCGGCGGAGCTGTGCGACGGAACGCAGAGCGATTGTCGTAACGGCAGACCGGACGAGCTCGATGAGCCCATGGGGGGCGACATCTTCGACAGCAGCTGGAACTTCGTGGCCGAGAGAGCCAAGGAAGCGGGCGAGGCTTTCTCGAGTGTCGCCGACAAGCTCGCGAACGGCTTCGGTAGCAAAGGCGTTGACCTCACCGCCTACAATGCAGTGCTTGGATACAGGATCAGGTTCGAGTGCGAGCTCGAGAATGGCTCGCGCGACTACGTTCAGCGTGGCTCGTATTACTCGCCCATGGGCCTCCATCAATGCGACCTCAGAGCGAATGTAACGAGCGTGCGCCGGGTGCGCATGATCGTGGAGCGCGAGAGTGACGGTCACCGCGTCTGGCAGAACATGATCACGATCAGCCCTTCGGTCGGGAAGACGGTGGGTACAGAGAAGATCGGCCAAGGCAGGAGCGGAACGGGGATCCTCATTCCGCTCGAAGGCGGGCTTTCGTTGCACGCGGCGTTCTATTCGACGGGTTGGTCGAAAGTCGGGGTGGCCGGCAATCGGAATCAAGGTGCACTTTACCTGACCTACGATCGTAGCCACTGGATGGCCGACATCCAGCGAGGCACTCCCCTCTCGGAGTGGGTACTCCCGGGCTCCCACGACGCCGGGATGTATACCTACGATGGCTTCTTGAATCTTCCTGACAACCTGTCGATGACGCAGAGCGAATCGATGGCCGGTCAGCTCGAAGCGGGCATGCGCTACTTCGACCTGCGCATCGCTACCGCCAACTTTTGCAGAGGTCTCGGCAGTGTTCTCTACGACATTTATCCGGAGAGCGCGTGCGCCGAGGCGGTCCACGGCTTCGTGGCCGGTGCGCCGTTCCACAGCATGATGCGCGAGACGTTCGACTTCCTGACCGCCGAGCACAATCGCGAGCTCATCGTCCTGCACTTCACCCACCCCGGGACGATCAGTCCGACCAAGCTCGCCACTGACAGGGCTCGGGTTGCGGCGTGGGTAAGGGCAGTCGCTGAGAAGAGAGGGCTTCCGCCGAGCTTCGTGAGAATCGTCGACGGTGACAAGCACGACGACGTGACGGCGACGTTCAAGCTCTCGTATCGGGAGCTTGTCGACGCCGGAACACGCATCATCGTCGTGTACAATGGGAAATCATCGAACGACAGCTGGAACGAGCCCGACTACGAGAAGCTCAACATCGCCCCGAACGTGGTTCATGCCGCTACGACCTGTCTCTCGAAGGGCAAGGACGAGTGGTTCGGGTCGAAGCTTCAGCTGCAGGGAACGGGTACCCTGAAGACGGGCGTGAGCCAGAGCTTGCAGGGGAACAAGCTCGTCTTCGATCGGCTGTTCGACCCGTGGCTCGCGCGCGGCAACGCCCACGGCTGCCAGTTCGGCCCCACGTTCGTCCTCAATGACTTCGTCGACAATGCCTTCACCGACTCCGTGATGCGCGGGTCGCTCCGAACGCCGCCGAAGCCACGCGAGCAATTCGACGTCGACGACCAAGCCGACAACGTCATATTGCCGGACAGCGCTGAGTGGGCCGCCGGCGATCTCCTCTGGCACTCGAAGCCGGTGGTGTTGGCCACCCAGGGCCACGTGCTCACGCTTCAGGAAGACGGCAACGTCGTTCTCTACAAGGTGGCACGCGACAAGAACGCGCGCGTCTGCAATCGGAAGCCGGTCTTCGCCACCGATACGGTGGGACGCGGCGCGCGATTCGACTTCCAGCGGGACGGCAACCTCGTCGTCTACAACGAGCAAGGTCGCCCCCTTTGGCACACCGCCACCCTCGGTCCCGACCTCCGCCTGTCCCTGGCCGATGGCCGTCTCAGCATCCAAGCAAAGCGCGACTGGGGTACTTACCGACCGTGGACGTCGGGAGTCGAAAACCTCGATAAGCTTTCGTGCAAGTAAAGCTCTCGTTGCGCCGGGGGGGCGATCCTCGTCTCCACGGTTCGTGAACTGAATGCGAGGATCGATGAGCAGCGTTTTGACACGTCGCAGTTTGCTGCGCGCCGGTGCAGGATTCGGGATGCTTGGTCTCGGCAATGTGCCATGGCTAGGTGGATGCGGAAGCTCTACCAGCGTGCCGGCGTCCGATGCCGCGCTACGAGCGCTGGCCGGCGAGATGAAGGGCCGTCTCCTCTTTCCCGCCGACAATGCTTACGACGCTCTGGTCAGGCCCAACAACGCGGTCTGGTCGGCCGCCAAGCCGAAGGCCATTGCGCTCTGCACCGGCCCCGGCGACGTGCAAGCCTGCCTCAGGTATGCCTCCGATTTTGGCTCCGAGTTTGCCGTGCGCTCCGGCGGTCACTCGTATGCGGGATATTCGACGACGGGCGGACTGCTCATTCACGTCGGCTATATGAAGGGCGTGCAAGTCGATACGAACGCTGGTACGGCGACCATCCAGGCGGGGATGAACAATCAAGATCTCGCGACCGGCTTGCGCGCGTACCCGCTCGCCATACCGAGCGGACGCTGCCCCACGGTCGGGGCGAGCGGGCTCGTCCTGGGGGGCGGATGGGGCTTTGCAGCGACCAAGGCCGGGCTGACATGCGACAGCCTGCTGTCGACGGACGTCGTGCTCGCGGACGGCTCGATCGTGCAGGCGAGCGCGAATACGGAGCCTGATCTGCATTGGGCGGCGCGAGGCGGTGGCGGGGGGAACTTCGGCGTCCATACGTCGTTCACGTTCAAGCTCTCTTCCGTTGGCAAATTGACGACGTTCAACCTGAAGTGGGCCGCCGGTGATGCCGTCGACGTCATGCTCGCTCTGCAAAAGCTTCAAGTCGACAATGCACAAACCGTTGGCATGCGCTTCAAGATGCTGCCGGAACGAACGGGCACGAGCTTCACGCGCGATGAAATTCATGCGGAGGCGCTCGGCGTCTATTGGGGCCCGTCGTCCGACCTGCGCCAAATCTTCGCCGAGCTCTTCGCCCTTCGTCCTCCCCGCGTCAGTGATCTGCGAGATCAGGACTACTGGGACGCACGCGATTATCTCGTTACCGATGATCCGGAAGGTCTATACGACCTCCGTTCGTCGTACGTCGAAGAGATGTCTCGCCAGGGGCTCGACGCAATGGTCGATTGGATGACGCGTTGGCCGGGTGGGAATAATCTGCAGGAGAACTTGGGGATATTCTTCGCGATTGGCGGCAAGGTGCGCGACCTCGCGCCAGATGCCAGCGCGTACAACCACCGCACGTCGAACTTCATCGTGCAACAGGAAGTGAGCTGGAGCGCGCTCGATGGCGACGCGCTCAGAAAAGATCAGTCGCAGTGGCTGAGCGACTACTACGCGGCATTACAACCTTTCGTTCAGCCGCGCTCGTACGTGAACTTTCCCGACCGTTCCATGAAGGATTGGGCGGCGCGCTACTACGGAAGCAACCTCGCCCGCCTGTCCCAGGTCAAAGCGAAATACGACCCGCAAAATCGCTTCCGCTTCGCCCAGAGCATCCCATTGCCGGCTTGACGTCCTCCGCACGAACCAGCGCAATCCCATGAAGAAGACCATCTGTTTCGTTTTCGCCGTCAGCCTGGCCGCCTGCTCGAAGGGCGATGGCCCCGCTTCTCCAGTGGCTCCTCAGCTCGCCGCCCAAAAAGTGTTCTACGGACGCATCCTGTCCATGAATGCGCACAACACGGCGTTCGAGGCCGTGGCCGTCGATGCCCGCGGTGTCATCGTCGCGACGGGCACACGGACGGAAGTGACCGCCGCGACATCGGCGAGCAAGCCCGAGGTCGTGCAACTCGCCGACGGCCAGGTGATGCTGCCCGGGTTCATCGAGCCGCACATCCATGTCGTTGGCTCGATCAACGTCGCGTCAGGGGCCTTCTTTTCGCTCACCCCCTGCCGCGCTGCGCCGTTCGGCACCGACGCATCGACCCCTTGTTACAAGTACCTTCGCGACGGGATCGCCGCCCTGAAGCAGCGCGATCAGGGCGTGATCGGTCGCTGGCACCTGGGCTTGAATGCGGACCCGTCGCGTCAACCCTTCGACGCGACCACGACGGCCAAGGAGTTCAAAGACAACCCCGGCGTGCTGTTGGACCGTGAGCTGGGCAAGGGACAACCGTCGGTTCTCGTCGACCAGTCCGGCCATCTCGCTTACGTGAATCAAGCGGCATTCGACGCGCTCGAAGCGACCTATCGGGCGCGCGGCGCCGCGTGGCCGCCGACGTTCACACAGGGTGGCCAGTTCGTCCTCGGCGCCAATCCATCGGCGCCGGGCAATGCCAAATACTCGGGGCAGATTCGGGAGATTGAGGGCTTCAGGCCTTTCCTGACGCTCGCCGGCGCCACGCAAGGTACCGCCGCGCTTGCTACCCTCGCCACGGCGACCTACATCCGCAATCGCGGGCCTGGGGTCGTCTCCTTTCTATCGTCCTTGCGCGCGCGGGGCGTCACCACCGTCGTCAACATCGCCGACGACGCGAGCTCGGTCACCGCCACGGATGCTCTTGTTGCGCTTCCCGAAGCGGGCATTCGGATCTCATCGCTGGTATTCCCCGAAGTCGCCGAGAAGAACTTCGCAAGCAAGCCCGTGTTGCCCTCCTGTGACCCGCGATCTGATCCGACGTGTCGATTGCCGGCGTCCTTGGGAGTGACCGGCATCAAGATGACGTCCGACGGGTCGACGCAAGGCTGCTCTGCCGGCTTGGTTCCGCCCGTCCAGTACGCCGAATCGACGGAGTGTCCCGACGCCGCGGGCCACCTGGATTTTGATGCAGACTACATGTTCAACGCGCTTTCGCCCCTCTGGAGGACCGGCCAGTGGCGCTTCGAGACCCATGCCAACGGCAACGGCGCAATGCGTTTGGTCGCGGGTGTCTACGGACGATTGCAACGTGAGGTGGGCAACAACCCTCACCCTGCCGTGCTCATCCATGCGACGGTCGGCGACGAGGCCACGTGGCAGCAGGTCGCCGATCTGCGAAGCGGCGTGAACGGCACGCCCGCTCTCGACGTCCGCGTTACCCATCTCATTGGCCACGTCGCCTACTGGGGCACGTCCTTCGAGCGGCTCCTCGGCGTTGCTTCCGCTGCGAACATCGACCCGTTGGGATGGGACCAGAGGTACGGGATTCCGTTCACGCTCCACAGTGACTCCACCGTCACGCCCACCGTTCCGCTCTGGTTCGTGCAACAAGCCGTCACGCGCGAGTCATGGGACTACCCCGAGCTCGCGACCTCGCATGTGGTCGGACCTGAGCACCGCGTGAGCGTCCTTGAGGCTTTGCGTGCGGTGACGTCCCGCGCGGCCGAGGAAAAGGAGCTTCAGGGGCTCTTGGGCAGCATCGAGGTCGGCAAAGTTGCCGACTTCGTGGTGCTGGCCGAAGACCCACTCGCGCGCGAGCCGGCGTCCGGCGGCGACCCTTCCGGCATCGGCTCGATCGGCGTGATCGCCACTTACCTCGGAGGTGTTCGCACGCAGTGATCGTTTCGCGGTGGGCGTCGCGGTTACGATGGCCGTCACGTATTCTCCGCAATCGGTTTAAAGCCGTGGAGCGAAGCTGCCTCGCTCGCGTACGGGCTCGCTCGCCAGCTGGAGCTCAAGCATCGCTCGGCCGCCGCTTCTCTCCGCCGACGGTCTCGACGAGACGCACACGGTGATCCGCTTCGATCTCCCCGAGCGCCTCGCCGCACGCTGTCCACGATGAACCCGATCGAGTTTTTTGACCGGCCGCATTCGCAAGACGACACACAACGTCGCGAAGTGGAACGGCTGCGAGATGGTCCTTCGCTGGCTCGCCGTCACGCTCATCGAGCTTCGATGGCTTTCCGCAAACAGCGCGGTCACGCCGGGATGCCGAAGCCCATCGCCGCGCTCCGCTCTCACGACACGAAGCTCAGCCCGGCGGTCGTTGACTTGAAGAAGAACCGCGCAATTGCCATTCAGCCGCTACCCTAATTCAACAGCGCTCGGGACGAAGCAGGGTCTTCGACCCGCGCGCGAATGATAGACTCTCCGCCGTCGTGCATACGCATACGCATACGCAGACGCAGACGCACACCCAGATACCGCCGCGCGAGCAGGTCTCCGCCCCTCGCAACGAGGAGCTCCTCTTCCTCCTTCTCGCCGGGGCGAGGCCGCTCGCGGGCGGCGCAAGACACTCGCTTCACGGTGTCGACGAAGTCGTCTTCGGACGCGGTCGCGCGCGCGCATTCGCGCAACGCGGCACGGCGCTCCACGTCGAGCTGCCCGATCCGCTCGTCTCGTCGAAGCATGCGCGACTCACGCGCGAGGGCGGCAAGTATCGCGTCGTCGACGAAGGGTCGCGCAACGGACTGTGGACGAGCGCAGGGCGCGTGTCGGCTGTACTGCTGTCCGAAGGCGACTGGTTTCAAATCGGGTCGACTGTGCTGATGGCGCGCACTGCTGTGGTGAGCGACGAGCTTGTCGCGCTCGTCGAGAGCAGCACCCTCGCGGGTCGCGCTTACGGTTTCGCGACCTTGGTGCCGGAATACGCCGAACAGCTCACCGCGGTCGCCGTCGTCGCCGCGTCGGAGCTCTCGATCTTGCTCCTCGGCGAGAGCGGCACGGGCAAGGAAGTGCTCGCGCAAGGAATCCATCGCATGTCGGCGCGCACGGGGCCCCTCGTCGCCGTGAACTGCGGCGCCCTACCGCCGAATTTGATCGAGGCGCAGCTCTTTGGACACGCGAAGGGCGCATTTACAGGCGCGGTCAAAGACGAGCCTGGCTTCGTCGTGCGCGCACACGAGGGGACGCTGTTCCTCGACGAGGTCGGCGAGCTGACCGCGCCCGCCCAGGCCGCTCTCCTCCGCTTCCTCGAAACCAAGGAGGTGGTTGCGGTCGGATCGTCCCGCGTGCAAAGGGTTGACGTTCGAATCCTCTCGGCGACGTTGAAGCCGGCTGCGGCGCTCCGGCCCGACCTCGTCGCGCGGCTCTCGGGATACGTTCACCGCCTGGCGCCCCTTCGCTCGCGCATCGAGGATCTCGGTCTGCTCGTGAGCGAGCTCTTGCCGCGGGGCGCGCCCGCTCTCGCGCCAAACGCGTCTCTCGCCCCCGACGCCTGCCGCCGCCTCGTGTCGTACGCGTGGCCGATGAACGTGCGAGAGCTCCTTCAAGCGCTCACGAGCGGCGCCCTCCTTGCGGCGAGCACCGGAAGCAGCGCAATCGAGGCGCGTCATCTGCCCCTCCACCTCAAGGAGCCTGACGCCGCGAGCGAGGCGCACGCGCGTTCCTCTCTGACGGGGCCTCTCGTCATTAAGCCTGCGCGGCGGCTCCTCGGCCAGCAGCAAGAGCAGCTCGTCGCGCTGCTCGGCCGCCACGACGGCAACGTGACGAAGGTTGCGCGCGACCTCGGCATCACGCGCACGCAAGTTCACCGATGGATCGAGAAGCTCCACCTCGATCTCAACTCCTTTCGTGGGGCGGGGCGGCCGAGTCGTGAGTGAGGAGCGAGGCCGCAAGATCCTCGAGCGGGGCGACGCCCTCGACGAACGAACGACGCTGATCGAGCCTATCGGCCGTGGCGGCATGGGGGTCGTGTGGCTCGCCCGCTTTTCGACGCTTGAAGCCGAGGTCGTCGTGAAGCTCCTCGCTCCCGAGCTCTCGGCGAACGCTGCGATGCGTGAGCGCCTGCTTCGGGAGGCGCGTGCGGCCGCGCGTGTGCAAAGCACGCACGCCGTAAAGGTGTACGACGCACGCACCTCCGAGCGGTTCGGGCCGTTTCTCGTCATGGAGCGCCTCGACGGCGAGTCGCTCCACGACCGGCTCGCGCGGACGGGCGCCATGTCGTTCGCGAACGCGCGTCGGGTGGTCGCGCAGGTCGCGCACGCCGTCGACGATGCGCATCGGCAGGGCGTCATTCATCGGGACATCAAGCCGGGCAACATCTTCCTCGTTCGCACCGCCTACGCGCCTTTCGTGGTCAAGGTGCTCGATTTCGGAATCGCACGGATCGAAGACGAAACGATGACCGAAGCCGGAAAAGTGCTGGGAACGCCAAGCTTCATGAGCCCCGAGCAGCTCGAAGGCGAGCGCGTGGATGGGCGAAGCGATCTCTATTCGCTTGCCCTCGTCTTCTTCAAGTGCGTGACCGGCGCGAACGCGATCACATCTGCATCGGTTCGCGCCCTCGGCATCGGAGTGTACCGCTTGCCGCTTCCTTCGCCGCGCGACCACGTACCCGATCTGCCAGCGGCAATCGACGCTTGGTTCGCGCGTGCCACGGCCGTCCGGCCGGACGACCGCTTCGCGTCAGGCGCCGAAATGGCGAGAGCGCTCGAGCAGGCCGACGCGTCCGCCGTCGCGCCGACGGCGGACGAAGCTGTCCGCGAGGTCGACGTCACGGTAGGCGCGGCGAACGAGCCGTCGGGCGCCCGCGCATGGATGCCTTCGATGCCTGCTCCGCCAAGCGCGCTTCCTCATCAGGGCTCGCAGCCCGGGTCGACGTGGCGCCTTTCGCCGTGGCTCCTCGCCGCCGTGGGCGTTGGCGCGGCGACGGGGCTTGGCATGTTCGCCTACGTCCAAGAGAGAACGCCGCAGGCCGGAATGGCCGACGCGGCGCCGCGCTCGCGCGTGCCGAACGATGCCGAAGCCGCCGGGGCAGGCGACATTCGCATCGGCGTCCTCGTCGACCTCGGCAGCTCGCATCGCGAACGCGGCCGCGCAATTCAGGGCGCGATTGGCGCCGCGGAGATGCTTTTCGACAGCCACGGCGGGGTTCGGGGGCGACGGCTTCGCTACGCGTTCATCGACGATCACGGCGCGACCGCAGCGGGGCCCCTGCGCGAGCTTCTCGATGCAGCGCGCGCCGCGAGCTCGCTGCCGCTCGTGGTTGGACCGACGACGAGCGACCAGGTCGTCACCGCATTGCCGTGGCTCGAGTCGACCCGCACTCTCGCTGTCTCTGCTAGTGCCACGATGGTGAGCGACCGTTCGTCCTTTCTCGTTCGCACCGCGCCGTCCGACGCGCAGGCGGCGATCGCACTCGCCGCGTTGGTGAGCTCGCCGAGCCAATGCAGGAAGGTCGCGGTGGTTCGCTCCGCGGACGTTTATGGTGCAAGCTTCGAGCGTGCCCTTACGCCTGCCTTCGCGGCGCGAGGCGCGGCGGTTACCCTCATCGCGCCGGTTTCGCCTCTGCCCGAGAAGTCGTACGCGGCGACGCTCGACGCCGTCGCGCGCGCAGGCGTCACTTGCGAAGTTCTCGTTCTACCGGCGCCAGTCGGCGCCAGGTATCTCCTCGAAGCTGCGCCGCGCAAGCGCAACATGCGTTCTTTCGGGAGCGACAGCCTCGCCGGACACGATTTCATCGCCCTCGCCCGCGGCGCTCGGCAGGACGTGGACGGGCCCTCCGCAGCCGAGGGGACGATGGGCGTCCGTTCGCGCCCCCTTGCTCCAGGACGCACGGAGCGGCGCTTCTTCGAGCGTTTGCTCGTCGACGGTGGCGCCGGCGGCGTCGACGTCGAGACCTTCGCCGCGAGTGCCTTCGACGCGGCGATGCTCGCGGGGCTCGCCGTCGAAAAGGTCGGAACCGAAGGCGACGCCGCAGCGTACCGCGCTGCCATCATCGCGCTCTCGCGCGAAGGCGCGACGTATGGTCCGCAAGATCTCGACGAGCTGCTCCTCTCCATCCGGCAGAACCGCGACGTCGACTACCAAGGCGCTTCCGGCAACGTCGACATGGACGACAACGGCGACGTCCGCGCCGACTTCTCTACCTGGCGGGTGGAGAACGGGCGCATCATCGACGTTCTCGCGCCCTGAAGCCGGCGTATCGAGCGTATCGAGCGTATCGATACACCCGATGAGACAGTGGATACACCCCACGACGAGGCGTAACGCCCGCCGTTTCATCGCCGAATCGCGCCGATCCCACGGGCATGACCTTTGAATGATGGAGGCTCAGTAACCCAAACTCGAAAGACGACGCTCATGCTTACCGCTCGGCTTACCGCTATCGCTGCCTTGACCATGCTCGCCGCCGCGTGCGCCGTGGACACGTCTTCGGCCGAATCGTCGAAACAGGACGATGTCACGCCGGTGGCCCCGCAGAAGACGGTCGTCACGAAAACGCTTACCCTCGGCGACAACGACGCCATCGCGGCGCGCCGCGGTTCGCTCCGCCGCAAGAAGAGGTCGGGATTG
Source organism: Polyangiaceae bacterium (assembly GCA_043747665.1). Lineage (GTDB taxonomy): Bacteria > Myxococcota_A > Polyangia > Polyangiales > Polyangiaceae > Labilithrix. The sequence goes on from JAYTOQ010000963.1 coordinate 19,706, forward strand.
CTCGGCGCCGCGCCCGCCGTGCAGCCCTTCATTCCGTCGAGCCTCACGTTCGTCGTCGACCCTGCGCGGAACAGCGCGCTCTCTGTCACCCTCGTGCGGGGCAGCGGGTCGGTCGATGACGCCGTCGCGTCTGTCGCTTCGTCGGACCCGTCGGTCGGGAGCGCGACGCTGCAGGATGGCACGCTCGGCATCCAGCTCACGGGCAAGAAGGGCAACACCTACATCACGACCTACGACGCGCATGGCAACGCGACGGAGAAGTTCATGCTCCTATCGGCAAGCCCCCGCGCTGGGACGCTGATCCTCGACGACGAGAGCACGCGCCCGGCACAGCTCACGACGGCGGACGGCCGCGTCGCGACCGACTTTCAGACGAGCGACGCAGATGCGCTCGGTGACATGACTGCGACGGGCGGCTTCCTGTCGGAGGCTCATCAAGGGTCGATCATGAGCGCCATCAGTACCGCACGACGCGCCTCGGGTTTTGAAGACGTCAATGCGCTCTACTTTCCCGAGCAGGACGTGCTCGTGCGCCTGACCGGCTCCTCGCGGCACGGAAGCGGTCAGCTCACCGACCGTGGCGTTGCGCTTACCGCGACGCTCGTGACCCAAGGCGACTTCGAGCAGTACGTCGACTTCGGCGGCAACCTCTCGGCGAGCCCGCTCCGCGACTCCCAGGGTGTCGAGTCCGGGACCGTCGACATGGGCCACAGTGGCTTCTCTGCCGTGCCGACGGTAAACGCGGTGGTTCTGAAAGACGGTCGCCGACTCTCGGGCGACGGCAGCGGCCTCCAGGGCGTGAACGCCGGGATCGACTACTACGACGTCACCTACGAGCGGGCTCCGAACGTCACCGGCCTTCTGGGCGACGAGGAGGAAGAGGACATCGGGCCGATGCACTGCACCGCGACTGCCAAGGTGAACGTGTCGTGGAATTCGCTGATCTCGATCGAGACCAAGCTCGACGCGACATCGTCTTGGAATCACGGTTCGCCGAGCGTCGAACTCAAGTTCGAGCCTCACGTCCGGGTTGGCGGGCAGGTCAGCGTCGGTGGCAAAGCCACCTTGGGATGCGAGCTGAAGATGTTCTCCGTTCCGCTTGCCGAGTGGGGCGTGCCTCTCCTTGGCCAGGTGAAGCTGCAGGTCCCCGTGAAGATGATCGCGACGTTGAACGTCACCGGGTCGGCCGGCATCATCACACCGCGACTCGAAATCGGCTCCGTTGCAGACCCTACGAAGCCTGGTGCGGTGGGCTTTTCGTACACCTCGAGCGGTGGCTACCACGGCATCAACGACATCGGCGTGCGCGCCGTGGGCGACCACCTGAAGGCGACCAAGGTCGACGGCGTCGACCCGAAGTACGACCTTGCGGTCGGCTATCGAACGGGCATCAGCGCGGGCCTCGAGCTCGAAGCCTCCGTCAAGACCTGGCTCTTCAACGCCAAGGTCAGCGCCTCCATCGCCGACATCATGTTCGGCAGTCAAATGCACGGTGACTTCACGTTCGACGGCAACGGCGGAAGCACGAGCTCGACGGACGAGAAGACCGGTCTCGGCCTCTTCACCGAGCTCCAGCCGACGATCCATGTGGACTTCAAGTTCTTCCACGCTTCGTTCCGCCTCTTCAAGGTGGAGATCCCCACGCTGTGGATCTCGCACACCCCGAAGCACACGACGGAAGAGAAGGTGGAGGAAGAAGTCCAGAACATCAACACGACGCTCGGCACTGCGAAGCTCTACACCGATGCGTTGGTCCTCGATGACAATCGCAGCTGGAACGGCTCTATTGTCCTGGTGCGAGGAGAGAGCGAGATTCGTTTGCAAGCCAAGAACGGCGAGCTGAATCTCTCCGGCATGCCACTGAAGGCGGGCGACTCGATACAGATCGTCGGGTGGAAGTTCCATGGCGACCTTCCCCCGACCGAGCTGCGGACCATCTTCTACACGAAGAGCTGAGACACAACGCGGGCCGGAAGAGGCGTCCTGGGCAATCCCCAGGCGCCTTTTTTCTTTGGTCGTGCGGGGGGGGGGACGGCGGGAGGACCACCACGATCGCTCGCGATGCCGAGCGATGAAAACGGGTATCCCCTGCCAGGGCCCGTTCCGCGGGGCGCGGCGGGACCATCAGGTGTCCGACGGGACGCGCGAGCTCAGCCTGCTCGAGCCGTTCGCGGCTTCGAGCCGCAGAAGCTCACGCCTTGCGCCCCACCGCAAGTCCCAGGTCATTCTGCCCATGTCGCATTTCGTGCGGAGGTCCAGTATCGCTGGCACCCCGCGCGAGGCGCGGAGATCGAAGTTCATTATCG